>NZ_JBEPBI010000006.1:0-98904 GCF_040299045.1 Streptomyces sp. NPDC001027 | reverse complement strand
GGCCGTCCGGCTCCGGCCGGCGCCGGCTTCGGCGGCCAGGCGCCGGGCGCGCCGCAGGGTCTGCAGGCGGCCAACGGCAGCACGCAGGGTCCGGACATGTTCGGCGGACGTCCGCCGCAACAGCGCGCCGACAACGCCGAGCAGGGCGGTCGCGGCCGTCAGCCGCAGCTGCCGCCGCGCGGCGGTCCGCGCGCCGAGCTGCCGGGCGGCAACCCGCAGTCGCGCATGCCCAGCTGGGGCGACGAGAACGCCCGGCCGCCGGTGCCGCGCACCCCGCTGGACGCCCCGCGCGGCCACGAGGAGCCGGACGTCGCGCAGACCTCGCGGATGCCGCGCATCGACGACCGTCAGGGTCCCGGCGCCACCGCCGAGATACCCGCGGCGCCGCGCGCCGACGACCGTCAGGGCCAGGCCGGTCCTGCCGACTTCAGCCGTCCCGCGGACTTCGGCCGTCCCGCCGACTTCGGCCGCACCCCGGCGAACGGTCAGCAGAACACCGGCCAGTTCCCGGCCGTGGGCAACCCGCAGGACACCGGTCAGTTCCAGCGCCCCGGCGCGGGCGGACGTCCGGGCGACAACGGGTACACCCGCTCCGACGTCTTCGGGGCCCCCGGCGGCCAGAACGCTCCGGCGGCGCCGGACCAGTTCGCGCCGCAGGCCTACGACAACGGCTCCACGGGCCGGTTCGCGTCTCCCGGCTACGACAGCTCCGCCACCGGGCAGCACTCCCTGCCCGCCCGCCAGGACCCGTCGTCCACCGGCCAGTTCCCCGTCGCCCAGCCCAACGGCTACGGAGCCGCGCAGCAGCCGGTCCCGCAGCGTCCGGCCGGACGTCCCGAGCCGGAGGCCCTGCCGCCGGCCCCGGGTCCCGGCGACGGCCGTACCCCGCTGTACGACACGTTGGAGACCAACTGGTTCCACGGTCAGCAGGCGGGCGGCGCGGCGCCGTCCCCGGCTCCGCAGCAGGAACAGCAGCCGCAGGCTCCGGCCGCTCCGCAGCGTCCGGCCTCCGCTCCCGCCTCCTGGCGGACCTCGCCCAACGACGAACTCGTCCGTCAGGCCGAGCGCGTCCGGCAGCCTGCCGCGGGCGGCGTCACCACCTCCGGTCTGCCGCGCCGGGTGCCCCGGGCGAACCTCGTCCCGGGCACGGCTCAGCAGCAACAGCACCAGACCGGTCCGCAGGTCTCGCGTTCGCCTGACGACGTACGCGGCCGGCTGACCAATCTCCGTCGGGGCATCGCGCAGGGTCGTCAGGCCGGCAACGGCTCGACCGGCAGTTTCCCGAGCCCCACTCACCAGCAGGAGCGTTAGTTGAGCCAGATGAGCCAGGCAGCACAGAACCTGAACTGGTTGATCACCAACTTCGTGGACAACACCCCCGGGGTGTCCCACACCGTCGTGGTGTCCGCCGACGGGCTCCTGCTGGCCATGTCCGAGGGCTTCCCCCGGGACCGCGCCGATCAGCTGGCGGCCGTCGCCTCCGGGCTGACGTCGCTGACGGCCGGGGCCTCCCGGATCTTCGAGGGCGGCAACGTGGCCCAGACGGTCGTCGAGATGGAGCGAGGCTTCCTCTTCCTCATGTCCGTCTCGGACGGCTCGTCGCTCGCCGTGCTCGCGCACCCCGAGTGCGACATCGGCCTCGTCGGCTACGAGATGGCGCTGCTCGTCGACCGAGCGGGCGCGGTCCTCACGCCCGACCTTCGCGCCGAGCTCCAGGGCAGTCTGCTCCACTGACCCGCCCGAGTACCACCCGCCTCACGAAATCACCGTCCGGCCGACACATTCCCCCCACCGGCCTCGACGGACGGCACGACAAACCAAAATTGCTGTCCCGCCCGGAGGATCCATGACCCCGCCCACCGCCCATCATGATCCGTACGCGGAGCCGTACGGCGATGAGGGCGACCAGCCGCTGGTGCGTCCGTACGCGATGACCGGTGGCCGGACCCGGCCGCGCTATCAGCTCGCCATCGAGGCGCTGATCAGCACCACGGCCGACCCGGCAGCGCTCATGGGGCTGCTCCCGGAGCACCAGCGCATCTGTCACCTGTGCCGCGAGGTGAAGTCGGTCGCCGAGGTCTCGGCGCTGCTGGCCATGCCGCTGGGTGTGGCGCGGATCCTCGTCGCGGACCTCGCCGAGGCCGGACTGGTGGCCATCCACCAGCCGGGCGGCGACGAGAACAACGGCGGCGCTCCGGACGTGACGCTGCTCGAAAGGGTGCTCAGTGGACTTCGCAAGCTCTGACGGGGGCCGGGCGACCACCTCCGCGAAGATCGTGGTGGCGGGCGGCTTCGGCGTGGGCAAGACCACGTTCGTGGGCGCCGTCTCCGAGATCAACCCGCTGCGCACGGAGGCCGTCATGACGTCCGCGTCGGCGGGCATCGACGACCTCACCCACACCGGGGACAAGACGACCACCACGGTCGCCATGGACTTCGGCCGCATCACGCTCGACCAGGACCTGATCCTGTACCTGTTCGGCACGCCCGGCCAGGACCGCTTCTGGTTCATGTGGGACGACCTGGTGCGCGGCGCGATCGGCGCGGTGGTGCTGGTGGACACGCGGCGGCTGGCCGACTGCTTCCCCGCGGTCGACTACTTCGAGAACAGCGGTCTGCCGTTCGTCGTCGCGCTCAACGGCTTCGACGGGCAGCAGCCCTACCAGCCCGAAGAGGTGCGCGAGGCACTGCAGATCGGCCCGGACACCCCGATCATCACGACGGACGCCCGGCACCGCTCGGACGCCAAGAGCGCGCTGATCACCCTGGTCGAGCATGCGCTCATGGCGCGACTGCGGTAACTTTCAAGCACCTGGTGACGTACAGCATGTGCCGTAGGCGCCCTGGAGCCGGCTGTGGGCTTTGACACGGTCGGCTCCGGTGTTCATAACGTTTCGGCAGTGGAATCGACGAGTCCCGCCACGCGTCGCGGTCAGTCAGTCTCGCTGTGCGTACGAAGGCCCCGCCTTTTGGCGGGGCTCGTTCTTTTTGACCGTTTTATCTGGGGTTTACATCACGTCGAACCAACTCTTTCCCATGTTTGGAAGAGGGCTGGTCGTCATGCTGGAATGCCTGAACTGCCCAATAGTCAATGACGTACTCATGGTCGATGGCTGACCGGGCTCTGAGACACAGCGGCACGACGAAGGTGCCGACCGCCGAGAGGTTGTTGGTCGAGTGAGGCGAAGCAAGAAAAGTCCCGAGCCTGCGGCCCGGGGCAACTTCACGCCGCCGCCGCGCGGAGCGGCGCCCGCCCATGTGCCCGGCCCGGAGCCGACGGCCGCGCCCGCCAAGAGCGGCAGCCGTCTCTCCCCGCGCAACTGGCGGGTGCCGACCCGGCTGAACGCGATTCTGCTCATACCCGTGGTGGTCGGCCTGGTCATGGGCGGCTTCCAGGTGAAGAGCTCGATCGACACCTGGCAGGAGGCCGAGGACGCGGAGAACACCGCGCGCCTGGTGCGGGCCTCGCTGAGCTACGGCGACGCCATCTACAAGGAGCGCGACATCTCCGCCGCGCCCCTGCTCGCCGGCAAGCGGGACGACCCGACGGTCGTCGCGGCCCGCAAGGTCACCGACGCCGCCGCCAACGCCTTCGACGAGGCCGCCAAGAACATGCCGGCGAAGGCCGGTCTCGAGCGCCGGCTGAAGCTGTTCCGCGACGCGGAGACCAAGCTGGCGCCGCTGCGTGCGGCCGCCTACACCTCCAAGCTGTCGGGCGTGCAGACCGAAGAGGGCTACACCGCGGTCGCGCACCCCCTGATGGAGTTCTCCAACGAGCTCGGCCTGGGCACCGGAAACATCACCTCCTACGGCCGTACCGTCTACGCGATCTCGCTGACCAAGGCCGCGATGTCGCTGGAGCGCTCGATCGGCATGCATCTGCTGATCAAGCCGGGCCCGCGCAACGACGACTTCGCCAAGCAGAAGGTCTCCCTCTCCTCCTACGCCTACCTCGAGGGCATCGCCATCGAGGAGTACGTCGGCGGCGGCACCGAGGCCGACGCGCAGAAGCTGCAGGACGCCGAGGCGAAGATCAAGAGCGACGGCGCCGCACAGGCCGCCGAGGCGAAGCAGAAGAACCCGGACTACGTTCCGCCGCCCGCCAACCCGACGACGATGGTCGTCGCCATCTCCACGATGCAGAGCAGGGACGGCAGCGAGCGCGCCGCCCTCGCCGGCAAGGGCATCAGCATGGAGAACTGGTGGGCGGTCACCACGCTGAAGTACGACGCCTACCGGCAGATCGAGTCGGACCTGACCGACAAGGCCGTGTCCGAGGCATCGGACATCGCGGCCGACGCGAAGACCTCCGCGATCATCACCGGCGCCGCCGTGGTCGTGGCCCTGCTCCTGGCGTTCATCCTCGCCGGTGCGGTGGCCCGCCAGATGAGCCGCTCCATGCGCCAGCTGCGCAACGCCGCCTTCGGCATCGCCGAACAGCGCCTGCCGATGCTGGTCGACCAGCTCTCCCGCACCGACCCCGGCCGGGTCGACACCCGGGTCGCCCCGATCCCGATCACCACCACGGACGAGATCGGCGAAGTCGCCCGCGCCTTCGACCAGGTCCACCGCGAGGCCGTCCGGCTCGCCGCCGAACAGGCCCTGCTGCGGGGCAACATCAACGCGATCTTCACCAACCTGTCGCGCCGCAACCAGTCCCTGATCGAGGGCCAGCTGACGCTGATCACCGACCTGGAGAACAACGAGGCCGACCCGGACCAGCTGGAGAACCTCTTCCGCCTGGACCACCTCGCGACCCGTATGCGCCGCAACGGCGAGAACCTCCTGGTCCTCGCCGGCGAGGAGCCGGGCCGCCGCTGGGACCAGCCGGTCCCGCTGGTCGACGTGCTGCGCGCCGCCTCCTCCGAGGTGGAGCAGTACGAGCGCATCGAGCTGTCGGGCGTCCCGGAGGCCGAGATCCACGGCCGCGCCGTGACCGACCTCGTGCACCTGCTCGCCGAGCTGCTGGAGAACGCCACCACGTTCTCCTCCCCGCAGACCAAGGTCCGCGTCACGGCGACCCGTCTGCCCGACGGCCGCGTGATGATCGAGATCCACGACAAGGGCATCGGCCTGACCGCCGAGGACTTCGCGGACATCAACCACAAGCTGGCCAACCCGCCGACCGTGGACGCAGCGATCTCGCAGCGCATGGGCCTGTTCGTGGTCGGCCGGCTGTCCGACCGGCACGGCATCCGCGTCCAGCTGCGCCCGTCGGGCGAGCAGGCCGGCACCACCTCGCTGGTCATGCTGCCGGACGCCATCACGCACGGCGGCGGCGGCGAACAGCAGCAGCACCACCCGGACCGCGACGAGTTCACGGTCTCGCAGATCATCCCGGAGCAGAGCTACGGCGCCGGCGAGGACTTCAACAACGGTCTGCCGATGCGCACCGCCGCCGAACTCGGCTTCGACGACAGCCGCTACGAGGTCCCCGACGACATCCGCGACCTGGACCCGGTGGGCCGGTCCCTGATGCGCGAGGAGCGCCGCGCGGCACTGGAGTCCCAGACGGGCCAGCCGGACCATCAGTCCGCGCAGCCGCTCCAGTCCGCCGAGGCCGCCGCCTACGGCGAGAACTTCGAGGCCGGCCATCAGCAGCAGGGCTACGAAGCCGCGCAGAACGGCTACGACCCCGCGCAGAACGGCGCCCAGGGCCACTACGACGGCGGCGCGACGGGCTACGCCGAGCAGCCCGCCTCGTTCGACCAGCAGACGGCGTACCAGGAGCAGCAGCGCCCGGCGTACGACGACCAGTACTTCTCGCCGAACGGCACGGCGCCGCAGGGCGACGGCTTCCCGTCGAACGGCGGTTACCCCGACCCCGCGTATGCGGAGCCGGTCCAGGAGGAGCGGACGGCGGCCGAGCCGGCCACGTCCGAGGACTTCCCGCCGTACGAGGAGCAGCAGTCCTACCAGGACGACTGGCCCCAGCAGAACGGCCACGGCAACGGTTACCAGAACGGCTACCCGGACCAGTACGCTCCGGAAGCGGAATCCGCGCAGGTCGCTGACGCGGGTGAGCAGAACCGCGTAGGCTTCGACCGTCCGGGATCGAGCCCTTCCGCCTCTCACGCGCTGACCGAAGCCGGTCTGCCCCGCCGCGGATCCACCGCAAGCGGCGCGAACGGCACGCGGCCCGCCACGAAGCAGGAAGCACCTGCCTCCTCCTCGGAGAGCAGCGGCGGCGGCGACATCTGGCGGTCGGCGAACGACGAGCGCTGGCAGCAGGCCTCCGCTCTGAAGAAGCCCAAGGCGGGCGGGGTCACCTCCTCCGGTCTGCCGCGGCGGGTGCCCAAGGCCAACCTCATCGAAGGCGCCGCCGAGAGCACCCCCCAGGGGGGCCCACAGGTCTCCCGCGCCCCGGAGGACGTCCGAGGCAGGTTGAGCAACCTGCGTCGCGGCGTCCAGCGCGGACGCAACGCAGGAAGCAGTGAAACGAACGGCCAGGCCACTGGGAATCATCGCAGTGGGCCTGACAGCACCTACAACCAGGAGCGTTAGTGTGAGCCCGATGAGCCAGGCGGCACAGAACCTGAACTGGTTGATCACCAACTTCGTGGACAACACCCCGGGGGTGTCCCACACGGTGGTGGTCTCCGCCGACGGACTCCTTCTGGCGATGTCCGAAGGCTTCCCCCGCGACCGTGCCGACCAGCTCGCGGCCGTCGCCTCAGGTCTGACGTCCCTGACGGCAGGCGCTTCCCGGATCTTCGAGGGAGGCAGCGTGAACCAGACGGTCGTGGAGATGGAGCGGGGATTCCTTTTCATCATGTCCGTGTCCGACGGTTCCTCGCTCGCCGTGCTCGCACACCCCGAGGCGGACATCGGTCTCATTGGGTACGAGATGGCCCTTCTGGTGGACCGAGCCGGTTCGGTCCTGACGCCCGACCTTCGAGCAGAGCTCCAAGGGAGCCTTCTCAACTAACAAACGGACGGTGCGTTTTGGCGTCCCGAGGCCGTAGTGTTTCGGGACGCGGCTCCACGTGATGGGTGCCAGGGCACAGTCGGAGGAGGAGAGAGAGTGGCAACACCCCCAGGCGGTTCGCATTCGGGCAACTGGTCGTACGGTCCTGCCCAGGGCCAGAACGACGGTACCCAGAACCCGAACCGTTACAGCTACCCCTCCGCGCCCAGCCAGCAGCGGCCGTACACGCCTCAGGGGCCGCAGGGCCCGGGGCCGTCCCCGTACGACCAGCCGCACGCCCCGCGCATCCAGCCGGTGCAGCCGCATCGGCGCTCCCCCGAGGCGGCGCCCGCCGGCTCGTCGAACAACCCGCTGGTGCGCCCGTACGCCATGACCGGTGGCCGGACCCGCCCGCGGTACCAGCTCGCCATCGAGGCGCTGGTGCACACCACCGCGCAGCCGCATCAGATGCAGGGCCAGCTGCCCGAGCATCAGCGGATCTGCAACCTCTGCCGAGAGATCAAGTCGGTCGCCGAGATCTCGGCGCTGCTGACCATCCCCCTCGGTGTGGCCAGGATCCTCGTCGCCGACCTGGCGGAAGCGGGCCTGGTCGCCATCCATCAGCCCGGCGGCGACGAGAGCGCCGGCGGCCAGCCAGACGTGACACTGCTCGAAAGGGTGCTCAGTGGACTTCGCAAGCTCTAGCGGGGGTCCCTCCCGCTCCACCACTTCCGCGAAGATCGTGGTGGCGGGCGGCTTCGGCGTGGGCAAGACCACGTTCGTCGGGGCTGTTTCGGAGATCAATCCGCTGCGCACCGAGGCCGTCATGACGTCCGCGTCGGCGGGCATCGACGACCTCACCCACACCGGGGACAAGACGACCACCACGGTCGCCATGGACTTCGGCCGCATCACGCTCGACCAGGACCTGATCCTGTACCTGTTCGGCACGCCCGGCCAGGACCGCTTCTGGTTCATGTGGGACGACCTGGTACGGGGCGCCATCGGCGCGATCGTCCTCGTCGACACCCGCCGTCTCGCCGACTGCTTCCCCGCGGTCGACTACTTCGAGAACTCGGGTCTCCCCTTCGTGATCGCCCTCAACGGCTTCGACGGCAACCAGCCGTACAACCCGGACGAGGTGCGCGAGGCGCTGCAGATCGGCCCGGACACCCCGATCATCACGACGGACGCCCGGCACCGCGCCGACGCGAAGTCCGCGCTCATCACGCTCGTCGAGCACGCGCTGATGGCACGGCTGCGGTAGGCGTCCCCACGGCTGCCGGACTGCCCGGCGTGGACGGCCACGTACCGTCCGCGCCGGGCAGCCGGGGCCGATCGCGCGGCCCCCGCGCCCCCGGGCATGCGAAAGGGCCCCTCTCCTGGAGAGGGGCCCTTTCGTCGTAGGGGGTCGTGCGAGGTCAGTGCCAGCTGTGCGGGGCGCGGAAGCCGCCCTCGCGCTCCAGGCGGCGCCAGCCGGCCTTGTGGCGGCCGCGGCGGTCCGCAGCGGACTCGGAGGTGCGGGCCGCGGCGCGGGCCAGGAGGATCGCCGTGATGGCGGCGACTTCCTCGGGCTCGGCGTGGCCCTTCTCGACGCGGATGTCGGGAGTGTTCATGGGTCTCAGTCTCCGTGGATGAGGTTTCCGCAGGGGTACCGCGAGGGGTCCGCCGGGTTACTGCGGAGGGTTGCCGTGCTTGCGGGAGGGCAGGTCGGCATGCTTCGACTGGAGCATCGCCAGGGAGCGGATCAGGATCTCGCGGGTCTGCGCCGGGTCGATGACGTCGTCGACGAGGCCGCGCTCGGCCGCGTAGTACGGGTGCATCAGCTCGGACTTGTACTCCTTGACCATGCGCGCCCGCATGGCGTCGGGGTCCTCCGCGCCGGCGATCTGCCGCCGGAAGATGACGTTGGCCGCGCCCTCGGCGCCCATGACGGCGATCTCGTTGGTCGGCCACGCGTAGGTGAGGTCCGCGCCGATGGACTGGCTGTCCATGACGATGTAGGCGCCGCCGTAGGCCTTGCGCAGGATGAGCGAGATGCGCGGGACGGTCGCGTTGCAGTAGGCGTACAGCAGCTTCGCGCCGTGGCGGATGATGCCGCCGTGCTCCTGGTCGACGCCGGGCAGGAAGCCGGGCACGTCCAGCAGGGTGACGATCGGGATGTTGAAGGCGTCGCACATCTGCACGAACCGCGCGGCCTTCTCGGAGGCCTCGATGTCCAGCACGCCGGCCAGGGACTGGGGCTGGTTGGCGACGATGCCGACGACCTGGCCGTCCAGACGGGCCAGGGCGCAGATGATGTTGCGCGCCCACCGCTCGTGGACCTCGAGGTAGTCGCCGTCGTCGACGAGCTCCTCGATGACCTTGGTCATGTCGTACGGGCGGTTGCCGTCGGCCGGGACCAGGTCGAGCAGGACGTCGCCGCGGCGGTCGGCGGGGTCGCCGGCCTCGGAGCGCGGGGGGTTCTCGCGGTTGTTCTGCGGCAGCATCGACAGGAGGTAGCGCACCTCCGCGATGCACGTCTCCTCGTCGTCGTAGGCGAAGTGGCAGACGCCCGAGGTCTCGGCGTGCACGTCGGCGCCGCCGAGGCCGTTCTGCGTGATCTCCTCGCCGGTGACCGCCTTGACGACGTCGGGGCCGGTGATGAACATCTGCGAGGTCTCGCGGACCATGAACACGAAGTCGGTCAGGGCGGGGCTGTACGCCGCGCCGCCCGCGCAGGGGCCGAGCATCACGGAGATCTGCGGGATGACGCCGGAGGCCTTGGTGTTGCGCTGGAAGATGCCGCCGTAGCCGGCGAGCGCGGAGACGCCCTCCTGGATACGGGCGCCGGCGCCGTCGTTGAGCGAGACCAGCGGAGCACCGGCCGCGATGGCCATGTCCATGATCTTGTGGATCTTCGTGGCGTGGGCCTCGCCCAGCGCGCCGCCGAAGATGCGGAAGTCGTGGGCGTAGACGAAGACCGTGCGGCCCTCCACCGTGCCCCATCCGGTGATCACACCGTCGGTGAACGGCTTCTTCGCCTCGAGGCCGAATCCCACCGCCCGGTGCCGGCGCAGCTGCTCGACCTCCTGGAAGGACCCCGGGTCCAGGAGCAGCTCGATCCGCTCCCGGGCGGTCAGCTTGCCCTTGGCGTGCTGCGCCTGGGTCGCCTTCTCGCTCGGACCGGCCAGAGCCTGCGCACGGATCTCGTGCAGCTCGGCCACGCGGCCGCGCGCGTCCGTGGGCTCCGACGGCTCCGCGGCCTGTTCGCCCGTCGTCTCTTCCAAAACGGTCATGTAGCGACCTTACGAAGCCCGCCAAGGAAAGGGAGACGTCGACTCCGTACAGTCTCCGGAGCGTTTTCCTGGTACCACCGAACAGAACCCGGCGGGTGTGCAGCCGTTCCGACTGCTCAGAGGGCCTGGCGCTTGTAGGTGTCGCACAAAGACCAGGCGTGCGATCCGCCTCACATCCAGGGTGCGCGACGCGCTTCGGCTTCGGCCGGTCGGGTGATGCCGGGAGTTCGGCGGCGTCCGCGGAATAGGTCCGCGACCGCCCGCGTTGAGAGTCATTGAAGGTTAAACAAACTGGATCTTCCCCCGTCCCCAAGGAGCATCCCATGAGCATCTTCGGCCGCAAGAACACCGACGACTCCGCCGCTGCCGCCGCCGCCGCCACGGCGAGCCCCGAGCTCGCAGCGCTGACCGGCACGTACACGATCGACCCGGCGCACTCGACGATCGGCTTCGTGGCCCGGCACGCGATGGTCACGAACGTCAAGGGCAAGTTCAACGACTTCAGCGGGTCGCTGCTGCTGGACGGCTCCGACCCGTCCCGGTCCACCGCCTCCATCGACGTCAGCATGGACAGCATCGACACCGGGTCCGCCGACCGCGACGGCCACCTCAAGAGCGCCGACTTCTTCAAGACCGACGAGTTCCCGGCGATGACCTTCCGCTCCACGAGCGTCGAGTCCGCGGGCGGCGACGACTACCGCGTCACCGGCGACCTGAGCATCCTCGGCGTCACCAAGCCGCTCACCATCGACCTGGAGTTCAACGGCGCCGCGAAGGACCCGTTCGGCAACGAGCGCGTCGGCTTCGAGGGCAAGGCCGAGATCCTGCGCTCCGCGTGGGGTCTGACCTGGAACGCGGCGCTGGAGACGGGCGGCGTACTGGTCTCGGACAAGATCAAGCTGAACTTTGACATCTCGGCGATCAAGAACGCGTAAGCGCTTGACCCGATACGGAGGAAAACGGTGGAAAGGGGCCGGAAGCGAAGAGCTTCCGGCCCCTTTTTGTGCCTTGTGTCACAGTCACGAGGTATGAGCACCAGGACCGGACCCCAGCACTACCCCGGAGCGAACCGCGACCACTGGTACCAGGACGACTTCGGCGGCGACCGCATGGAGGTCAACGTCGTCGTCCTGCACACCACCGAGGGTCGCTCGCTGCCCGACTACCAGGGCGGCTCCGTCGCGCCCAACCTGACGGCGGCGCCGGACTTCGCCGCCAGGAAGCTGAAGTGGTACCAGCACTTCGACATCGACATCTCCTCCCGCGCCCTGGCCAACCTGCGCGGCGGCGTCGAGACCAACACCCTGAACGTCTGCCAGGTGGAACTCGTCGGCACCTGCGATCCGAGCCTGCACGCCAAGTGGACGGCCCGCGGCCAGGCGCACGTCTACTGGCCGAAGGCCCCTGAGTGGGCGCTGCGCGCCGTCGCCCAGTACCTGGCCTGGATGAACATCCACCACCATGTGCCGCTGCGCGGTCCGGCGCTGTGGCCCGCCTACCCGAAGTCGGCCGGGAACGGCGGCGGCCAGCGCATGAGCGGAGAGCGCTGGAACGCGTTCAAGGGGGTGTGCGGACACATGCACGTCCCCGAGAACACACACGGCGACCCGGGCGCGATCGACTTCGACGGCCTGCTGGGCTTCGCCAAGGCCGCCGCGCAGGACTGAGCACGCCTCGACGGGGCCCGGCGGCCGGCTCGCGTCCCGCGACGGCGGCCGCCGGGCGGCGCGGGATCCTGCGCCGGGACCGCCGGGATCAGAACCCTCCGCCGAAGTCGCCCCCGCCGCCCCCTCCGAAGTCCCCTCCCCCGCCGCCGAAGCCGCCGAAGTCTCCGGGGTCGAAGTCGGCCCCGGAGACGTCGCCGCCGTCGTACCCGCCGCCGCCGAGGTCGCCGTACCCGGCGCCGTAGTCGTGGGCGTAGGACGGGGTGGCCATCATGGAGCCGAGCATCGTGCCGACGAGGAGACCGGGCAGGATGCCGCCGCCGAAGTAGCCGCCCGCCCAGGGGCCGTAGGCCGGGCCCGCCTCCCAGTACGGGCGGCGTCCGTAGTCGCTGTCGACCTCGCGGATCACCGGGTCGCGTCCGTCGGCCAGCCGGGTCGCGTCCGCCGCGCACACCGGGACCTCGCGCGTGGCCCCGCCGGGCGGCGTCCAGGCGGCGTCGCCGACCGAGGGGCCGTGGCGGGGGTCGAAGAAGCAGGGCGGACGGCGTTCGGGCAGCGGCCGGCCCTCCCGGCGGGCGGCGAGCGCGGCGAGGGAGAAGCGGCCGTCCTCCAGGGCCTGGGTGACACCGCGGACGTCCTCCGGCCGGACGGCCGCCGCCATGGCCGACTTCGCCTGTTCGTAGGCGTCGAGGGAGCGTTCGTAGTCGGCGCGCATGGCGTCGTCGGCGCCCGGCTCCGCCGGATGGAAGTCCAGCCGGTCGAGTTCCTCGCCGAACGCGGTGATGTCCTCGTCCACGACGACCCGCAGCCGGTCGAGGGCGGCCCGCTGTTCGGCCGCGCGCCGCCGGCGGTTGCGGCGCACCAGCGTGTACGCGCCGGCCCCGCCCGCCGCCAGCACGACGCCCGCCGTGATCAGCGCGGTCTGCGAGACCCCGCCGCCGTCGTCCCGGGAGCCCCAGCTCGCGGGAGCCGAACCGCCCATGTTCAGCAGGGCGCGGTCGGTGAAGTCGGTCAGCTGCGTGCGGGCGTCGCTCTCCCCGCGGACGCTGGTGACCAGGTTCTGGACGGCCGTGCGGGAGAGCACCGAGGAGTCGGCTCGCGCGTCGAAGCGGTCGCCGAGGCGGATCGCGTACGCGCCGGTGACTCCCGTGGCGGCGCGCAGGTCCGTGAAGAGGTCCGCCGTGGGGTATCCGGCCGGCAGGACGGCGATGAACAGCGGCTTGCCGGCGGACTCGATCCGCCGCTGGAGGGCGTGCGCGTCCGCCTGGGACAGCTGGCCGCTCGCCCCGGGGTCGACGTAGACCGGGCTCTCGCGCAGGGCCTCGGCGACGGCCGACACGCTGGTGGCCGCGTCGGCGCGCGGAGCGCCCGCCGTCAGCAGGGCGAGGACGGCGAGCACGAGCGCGGCCACCGGGGAGAGGGGGCTCCGGGCCGTTGACACGACCTTCATACCTCGAAACTACCCGAAGCCCACCAAACCAGTCGGCTGTGCGCGAGGTCGAGCGGACTCAGGCCGCCCGGTACGCCTCCGTCAGCTTCTCCACCGCCGCCCGGTAGCGGCCGGTCAGCAGCAGACGGTCCGCCTCGGCGAAGGGCTTCGAGACGCCGGCCGTGAGGTTGCCGCCGACCTTCTGCTGGACGATCAGCCGGGCCCTGGTCACCGCGGCCCGGCCGGCCGCGTCGGAGCCCGCGCGCTCGGCCGCGGTCGCCGCGAGGCGGAGCGCCCCGAGGCCGGCCGCTGCGCCCCGCGGGGTCTGGGCCAGGGTCGTCAGACCCCAGCCGAACGGGTACTGCGGGTCGTAGGCCGTGTCGCCGACGTTGATCGGCACCTGGGCCCCGGAGCGCGGCCAGGTGACGGGGAGCTGCCCGGTGAAGGCACGCCGGCCGTAGAGCACGTCCGCCACGCCGTCGCCCTCGGTGCCCGGGAGCCAGCTCGCGACCAGGGCGTCGATCTGTCCGAGCCGGTCGCCGATCAGCTGCGGACGTCCGGAGACGACCAGGACCGCGCACTTCATCGCGGCGCAGACCTTGTCGACGGCCGCCCGGTCGGCGGGGCTCAGCTCCAGGTCGTGGCCGTTGCCGACGTCGCCGACGCCCTCGGCGTACGGCGTCTCGCCCACCACGACCACGCCGACGTCGTGGCCGGTCAGGGGTGCGGAGGCGTCCTTGGAGTACGTGATCGGCCCGCCGCCCGCCCTGCGCATGCCCTCCAGGATCGTGGTGCCGGGGGCGATGTCGCCGGACGCGCCCTGCCAGGTGATCGTCCAGCCGCCGGTCTGGTTGCCGATGTCGTCGGCGTTGGAGCCGGCCACGTAGACCTTCTGGGTCCTCTTCAGCGGCAGTACGCCGCCGTCGTTCTTCAGCAGCACCTGCGAGGCGGCGGCGGCCTCCCGGGCGACGCCCCGGTGGGCGGCGGAACCGATGCGAGAGGCGCCGCTCGTGTCCGCGTAGGGCTGCTCGAAGAGACCGAGGCGGAACTTCTGGGCGAGGATGCGGGAGACGGCGTCGTCGAGCCGCCGTTCGCTGACGCGGCCGGCCTTCACCTCGGCGATCAGGGCGGCGCTGTACTCCTTGTATCCGTAGGGGACCATCATCATGTCGACGCCGGCGTCGACGGCGGTGCGCACGCGTGCGGCGTAGTCGCCGGGCAGCTGGTCGATGGCGTTCCAGTCGCTGATCACAAAGCCGTCGAAGCCCATCCGGCCCTTCAGGACGCCGGTCAGCAGGTCGGCGCGGGCGTGCATCTTCACCGGGCCGCGGCCGTCGCCGGCGACGTCGAGGGAGGAGTACGACGGCATGACCGTGCCCACGCCCCGGTCGACCGCATCCTGGTAGGGCGCGAGGTGCACAGCCTCCAGCTGCCGCCGGGTGACCTCGGTGACGCCCTGGTCGATGGTGTACGTGCCGGTGGTCGAGGAGCCGTACGTCGTGCCGCCGTCGCCGACGAAGTGCTTGGCGGTGGCCAGGACCTTGTCGTCGTTCTTCAGGTCACGGCCGTCGCGGGCCCCCTGGAGGCCCTGGATCACCGTCTCCATGGACTTCACGAGCGCCGGGTCCTCGCCGAAGGCCTCGTAGGAGCGGCCCCAGCGTTCGTCGCGGGTGACGCACAGGCAGGGCGCGAAGTCCCAGGGGACTCCGGTGGCCCGGACCTCGGCGGCGGTCACCGCGCCGGTGCGCTGGGCGAGGCGGGGGTCCCGGGTCGCGCCGATGCCGATGTTGTGCGGCATGACCGTGGCGCCCGACAGGTTGTTGTGGCCGTGCACCGCGTCGACGCCGTAGATCAGCGGGATCTGCAGGCGGGTCGCCTGCGCCCGGAGCTGGAAGGCGTCGATCATCTTCGCCCAGGCCTCGGGGGTGTTGGGCGTGGGGGTGGAGCCGCCTCCGGAGAGCAGCGAGCCGAGGGCGTAGCCGGCGATGTCGGCGGGGGCGGTGATCGCGCCGCGTTCGGCCTGGGTGGTCTGACCGGCCTTCTCCGCGAGGGACATCCGCGAGAGCAGGTCCTTCACCCGCTGCCTCACCGGCAGTCCGGCGTTCAGGTACGGCAGTCCGTGCGCGTCGACGACGACCTGCGGGGTCTCGGCGGGCGGTTTGGCGCCGGTGACGGTCAGCTGCAGCGGGACGGTCTCGGCGGCCTCGGCGGTGCGGTCCTTCAGGGTCGGGATCCTGATCGTGCGGGAGGCGCCGGAGGCGGTGCCCGCGGGGAAGGTGACCGAGCCGGAGACCGGGGTGTAGTCGGCGCCGGCCGTCGCGGTGCCGCCGGCGGTGCGGTAGGCGACGGTCACCGGCTGGTCGACGGGGGCCGCGCCGGTGGTGGCGAGGGTGACGCGGACGGCGGCCGCGGCGCCCTCCTTCACCGGGTACACGGCGGCGTCGGTGGTCACGGACGCGCGCAGCGACTGGTCGGCCCGGCCGTACAGCTCCACGCCGTCCATGGCGAACCCGCCGCCCGCGCCGGCGGGGAGGGTGACGGCGTAGCCCCACATCTGCGTGAGGCCGAGGACCTGGTCGATGCCGCCGACGGGCTGGTAGTCGGTGCGGTACGCGAAGTCGGAGAAGGGGATCTCGATCCGCTTCCAGCCGGTGAAGTCGTCGGTGAAGGAGGTCGTCCACAGCTCGGACGCCTCGCCGTGGGCGCCGCCGTCCTTGATCTCGAAGCCGACCTTGGCGCCGGTGCCGCGGCCCTCCCACCAGAACCGGATGCCGCGGTGGGCGGACCAGTCGTGGGCGGGTGCGGTCGCGGCGTAGTCGTGGGTGAAGCCGCCCCAGCCGCTGATCGCGTAGGCGCCTTCGAGGACCTTCTGCCCGTCGGGGGCGTCGGGCCGTTCCGCGAGCCGCAGCGTGGGCGGGTCGTCGGCGTCGCTCCCCCAGGTGAAGATGCCCTCGGCGGGCTGGGCGGCGAACGGCACCTCGCCCTCGAAGCGGTCGACGGGGGTGGGCGCGGGGTCGTCGGCGGCGCGGGAGGCGGCCGGCGACAACAGGGCGGCGAACAGGGCGGTGGAGACGAGCAGGGCAGTTCTCGGTACGGACCGATCCCTTGGCATGGACCTTCCCTCGGCTCTCGGGTCGCTGGGGCACGTCTGACATGTCGGGCGCGTCTGGCACGTCGGGCGCACGATTCACTCATGGCTTAGATCACGCCGTGAGTTAAATGGCGTCGCACACCGCCGTCAAGACGTCCCGTCAGGACAACGGGGCGCCCCGGCCCTCCTGCCCGGCCGGGGCGCCCCGCTGTCCCGGTCACTCGGCCGGCGTCACGCTCGCCCTGAGCAGTCCGTACGTGTACGCGTCCTCCAGGGCCTGCCAGGAGGCGGCGATCACGTTCTCCGCGACGCCCACCGTGGACCACTCCCCCGCGCCGTCCGTCGTGGAGATCAGCACGCGGGTGGTGGACTGGGTGCCGTGGACGCCCTCGAGGATGCGGACCTTGTAGTCCACCAGCTCGAGCTTGGCCAGCTGCGGGTAGAGCTTCTCCAGCGCCACCCGCAGCGCGCGGTCGAGGGCGTTGACCGGGCCGTTGCCCTCCGCCGTGGCGACGATCCGCTCGCCCTTGGCGTACAGCTTGACGGTGGCCTCGTTGGCGTGGCTGCCGTCGGGGCGGTCCTCGACGATGGCCCGCCAGGACTCCACCTCGAAGTACTTCAGCGGGCTGCCCTCGACCTCGGCGCGCAGCAGCAGCTCGAAGGAGGCGTCCGCCGCCTCGTAGGTGTAGCCCCGCAGTTCGCGCTCCTTGACCCGCTCGACGACCCGGCCGACGAGTTCGCGGTCGCCGCCGAGGTCGACGCCGAGCTCCTTGCCCTTGAGCTCGATCGAGGCGCGGCCCGCCATGTCGGACACCAGCATCCGCATGGTGTTGCCGACCTGCTCGGGGTCGATGTGCTGGTACAGGTCGGGGTCGACCTTGATGGCCGAGGCGTGCAGGCCGGCCTTGTGGGCGAAGGCCGAGACGCCGACGTACGGCTGGTGCGTGGACGGGGTGAGGTTGACGACCTCGGCGATCGCGTGCGAGATCCGGGTCATCTCGCGCAGCCGGCCCTCGGGCAGCACCTTCTTGCCGTACTTCAGCTCCAGGGCCGCGACCACCGGGAAGAGGTTCGCGTTGCCGACCCGCTCGCCGTAGCCGTTGGCCGTGCACTGCACGTGTGTCGCGCCCGCGTCCACCGCGGCCAGGGTGTTCGCCACCGCGCAGCCGGTGTCGTCCTGGGCGTGGATGCCGAGCCGGGCGCCGGTGTCGGCGAGGACGGTGGAGACGACCGCCTGCACCTGCCCCGGAAGCATGCCGCCGTTGGTGTCGCACAGCACCACCACGTCGGCGCCCGCCTCGGCGGCGGCCCGCACGACCGCCTTCGCGTACTGGGGGTTCGCGCGGTAGCCGTCGAAGAAGTGCTCGCAGTCGACGAAGACCCGGCGGCCCTCGCCCTTCAGGAAGGACACGGTGTCGCTCACCATGGCGAGGTTCTCGTCCAGCGTGGTGCGCAGCGCCAGCTCCACATGCCGGTCGTGGGACTTCGCGACCAGGGTGATCACTCCCGCACCCGACTCCAGCAGCGCCCTGACCTGTGGGTCCTCCGAGGCCTTCGCGCCGGCCCGGCGGGTCGCGCCGAAGGCGACGAGCTGGGCGTTCCTGAACTCGATCTCCTCCTGCGCGCGGGCGAAGAACTCGGTGTCGCGCGGGTTGGCCCCGGGCCAGCCGCCCTCGATGAAGCCCACTCCGAAGTCGTCCAGGTGACGGGCGATGGCCAGCTTGTCGGCGACGGTGAGGTTGATGCCCTCACGCTGGGCGCCGTCCCGCAGGGTGGTGTCGAAGACGTGGAACGAATCGTCGAGTTCGCTGGTTGCGGTCATGGTCTCAAGACTCCTGTGTTGGACCTCGGTCGTTACCGGAATGACCGGCTCCACCATCCCCCCATGCTCCCTCGCGCTCTCGCTCCCGGCTGTGGGTGGGCCAGAAAAGCGAAAAACCCCTCGCGGGTGCGAGAGGTCTGCGCGCGGGTCGAGGACGACGAGGGCCGCCCGTACCTGGTCGTACGTGGCGGTCACTGCGGACCGGCGCGCCTGCTGCCAATAATCGTGGCGAACGAGAGCACGGAGGCAGTCTGGCACAGGCCGCCCGGCGGTTCACGGCGCGTCTCAGGATGCGAGCAGCGCCGTATCGAGGAACTCGCCGACGTGCCCGAGCGCCTGCTCCCGTCCCGCGCCGCGCAGACCGATGGCCACGTGGATGGAGAAACCGTCGAGCAGCGCGCGCAGCCGGGCCGCGAAGCGGTCGGGGTCGACGGGCCGGAACTCGCCCCGCGAGACCCCCTCGGCGAGCAGGGCGACCAGGTCGCGGTGCCAGGCGCCCTCGATGGCGGCCTGCCGGTCGCGGGCCGCGTCGTCGGCGTTCTGCGAGCGGTTCCACACTTCCAGCCAGAGCGTCCAGTGCGGGTCACGGTGACCGTCCGGGACGTACAGGCCGACGTACGCGTCGAGCCGTTCGCCCACGGAGCCGGGGCGCGCGAGCAGCCGGGCGCGCTCGGCGCCGAGACGGCCCTCGCTCCACTCCAGGGTCTGCAGCAGCAGTTCGTCCTTGGACTGGAAGTAGTAGAGGAGGTGTCCGCTGCTCATGCCGACCTCGCGGCCCAGCGCCGCCATCGTCAGCTTCTCCAGACCCCGCTCGGCGATCATCGCCATGGCGGCGGCCAGGACGTCCTCGCGGGGCGGGGCGTTCCTGCGCGCGCGTGGCATCCGTGGCTCCTAGATCGTGGGCTGCTGCTGGGTGACGCAGTGGATGCCACCGCCGCCGGAGAAGATCGTACGGGCGTCGACCAGGGTCACCGTCCGCTCGGGGAAGAGCCTGCGGAAGATGCCGGCGGCGATCTCGTCGCGGGGGTCGTCGAAGGCGCAGAGCACGACCGCGCCGTTGCAGAGGTAGTGGTTGATGTAGGAGTAGTCGGCCCAGTGTCCGTCGGCCTCCAGGGCGGTGGGCGCGGGCACCTCGACGACCTGCAGGCGGCGGCCCCGGGCGTCCGTCTGCGCCTTCAGCAGGGCGACGGTCTCCCGGGTCACCTCGTGGTCGGGGTGCGCCGGATCCGGCTGGACGTGGGCGACGACGACCCCGGGGCGGGCGAACGCAGCGACGATGTCGACATGGCCGAGGGTGCCGAAGCCGTGCGGGGGGTAGTCGCCGGTGAGGCCGCGGGGCAGCCAGATCGCCTTGCGGGTGCCGAGCATGGCGTGGATCTCGGCCTCGACGTCCTCGCGCGTGCGGCCGGGGTTGCGCTCGGGGCCGAGCTGGACGGTCTCGGTCAGCAGAACGGCGCCCTCTCCGTCGACGTGGATCGCGCCGCCCTCGTTCACCAGGTCCGAGGCGTACCTGCGGGCGCCGGCGAGGTCGGCGACGTGCGCGGCGATCTTCGCGTCGTGCTCCCAGCGGGCCCACCCCTGGGCGCCCCAGCCGTTGAACGTCCAGTCCACGGCGGCCAGTTCACGGCCGTTGGTCAGGAACGTGGGTCCGATGTCGCGCATCCAGGCGTCGTCGAGGTCGCGCTCGACCGTCTCCACGCCCGGCCCGAGCAGGGCGCGCGCGTGCGCCGACTGCCCGGGCCCGCACACCATCGTCACCGGCTCGAAGCGGCGGACGGTCCGGGCCACCGCGGCCCATGCGGTGCGGGCGGCGGCGAGGTCGTCGGGGTCGTCGAAGGTGGGGTTGGGGCCCGGCCAGGCCATCCAGGTGCGGGCGTGCGGCGACCACTCGGCGGGCATGCGGAAGCCGTCGGCGGCGGGTGTGCTCATGTCCGGGTCCTTGGAGGAAGTCAGAGGAAGTCAGAGGAGGTCAGAGGAGGTCAAGAAGTCAGGGGAGGGCAGCGGACGTCGGTGGACGTCGCCGGACGTCGGCAGCCGTCAGCGGCCGTCGGGGAGCGTCAGAGGAAGTACAGGCGGTTGAGGGAGACGGATTCGGCCGGTTCGGAGCGCAGCGGCTCTCCGTCGAGGGTGACCAGGCCGGTGCGCGCGTCGACGTCGACCGTCCCGGTACGGGAGTTCAGGCGCAGGTCGGCGGGGCCGATCCCGCGGGTGCCGTGCACGGCGACCCGGCGACGGCGGGTCGGCATCCGGTCGTCGCCGCCGTCGAGGGCGGCCCGGGCCACGAAGGCGACGGACAGCTCGGCGGGCGTGGCGCCGTGCGCGCCGAACTGCGGTCCGAGGACGAGCGGTTCGCAGGTGTCGGTGGCGGCGTTGGGGTCGCCGACCACCCCGTAGGCGGGGAAGCCGGACTTCAGCACCAGCTGCGGCTTGGCGCCGAAGTACTCGGGCCGCCAGAGCACGATGTCGGCGAGCTTGCCCACCTCGATCGAGCCGACCTCGTGCGACAGCCCGTGGGCGATGGCCGGGTTGATCGTCAGCTTGGCGATGTAGCGCAGCACGCGCTCGTTGTCGTGGCCGTCGTCCGGCGCGCCGAACTCGGCCTTCATCTTCCCGGCCATGGCGAACGTGCGGCGGACCGTCTCGCCGGCGCGGCCCATGCCCTGCGCGTCGGAGGAGGTGATGCCGATCGCGCCCAGGTCGTGCAGGACGTCCTCGGCGCCCATGGTGCCGGCGCGGATGCGGTCGCGGGCCATGGCGGCGTCGCCCGGCAGGTCGGTCTTGAGGTCGTGGACGGAGACGATCATGCCGTAGTGCTCGGCGACGGCGTCCCGGCCGAAGGGCAGGGTGGGGTTGGTGGAGGAGCCGATGACGTTCGGCACGCCGGCCATCTTCAGGACGTTGGGGACGTGCCCACCGCCGCAGCCCTCGATGTGGAAGGCGTGGATGGTCCGCCCTTCCAGCACGCGCAGGGTGTCCTCGACCGACAGGCACTCGTTCAGCCCGTCGCTGTGCAGGGCCACCTGCACGTCGTGCTCCTCGGCCACCCGCAGCGCCGCGTCCAGCGCACGGGTGTGGGCGCCCATGTCCTCGTGCACCTTGAAGCCGCAGGCGCCGCCCTCGGCGAGCGCCTCGACGAGCGGCGCGGGGGCGGAGGAGGAGCCCCGGCCCAGGAAGCCGACGTTGACCGGCCAGGCGTCGAAGGCGTTGAAGGCGTGCCGCAGCGCCCAGGGCGAGTTGACGCCGACACCCCACACCGGCCCGAACTCCTGGCCGATGACGGTGGTCACCCCGGAGGCGAGCGAGGCCTCCATGATGCGCGGGGACAGCAGGTGGACGTGGGTGTCGACGGCCCCGGCGGTGGCGATCAGCCCTTCGCCGGAGACGATGGAGGTGCCGGTGCCCACCACGACGTCGACGCCGTCGAGGGTGTCGGGGTTCCCGGCCCGGCCGATGGCGTGGATGCGGCCCTCGCGGATGCCGATGGACGTCTTGCGCACGCCCTGCACGGCGTCGATCACGACGACGTTGCTGATCACGACGTCGCACGTGACGCGGACCGCGGCGGCCTTGAGGTGCAGTCCGTCCCGGGCGGTCTTGCCGAACCCGGCGAGGAACTCGTCGCCGGGGCGCTGGGAGTCGGACTCGACGCGCACGACCAGCCCGGAGTCCCCGAGGCGGACGCGGTCGCCGGCCCGCGGGCCGTGGGTGGCGGCGTAGGCGTGCGGGTTCATCGCGAGGTCCCTTCGTGTGCGCCCAGGTAGCCGCAGGCGGCCGCCCTGCGCAGGGCCTCTTCCCTGGCGCCCGGCGCGTCCAGGGGTCCGTCGACCAGGCCCGCGAAGCCGATCGCGACGCGGTCGCCGCCGATCGGCACGAGCCCGACCTCGGCGCGCTCCCCGGGCCCGAAGCGCACGGAGGCTCCGGCGGGGACGGCGAGCCGCATCCCGTAGGCCTCGGCACGGGCGAAGGCCAGCCGCGGGTTGGCCTCGAAGAAGTGGAAGTGGGAGGTGACGGAGACGGGCACGTCGGCGGTGTTGGTGACGGTCAGCCGCACCTGCCGTCCGGGCTCGGCGTACCCGGGTCCGGGCAGCAGCGCGCCGGGCGCCTGCTCGCCGAGGCCGCCGCCGATCGGGTCGTGCACCACCGCGAGGCGTGTGCCGTCCTCGAAGACCGCCTCGACGTGCACCTCGGTGACGACGTCGGCGACGCCGGGCAGCACGTCGTCGGGCCCGAGGACGGACCGGGCCCGGGCGATCGCCTCGGCGAGCCGGACGCCGTCCCGGGCGGCCTCGCACACCGTGTCGGCGACGAGGGCGGTGGCCTCGGGCACGTTCAGCCGCAGCCCACGGGCCCGTCTCGCCCGGGCGAGCTCGGCGGCGCCGAAGAGCAGCAGGCGGTCGCGTTCGGTGGGGGTGAGTCGCACCTTGCCTCCCTCTGTTCGAGCGCCACTCTAGACTCTTCACCGGCTTGATCAGAAGGCCTTCAAGACTACTTTCGAGCAACGTTCAAACTATGGGCGGGACGGGTCCCAGGAACAGCGCAGGGCCGCCCCCGGTCGGGGACGGCCCTGGATGGAAGAGCGGGTCGAGAGGCGGGTCGACTAGCCCAGCCGGTGCATCCAGCCGTGCTTGTCCTCGGCCGTGCCGCGCTGGATGTCCAGCAGGGCCTGCCGCAGCCTGAGGGTGACCTCGCCCGGCTCGCCGCCCGACTGCTGCCACTCGACGCCGGTGCGCTTGACCGTGCCGACCGGGGTGATCACGGCGGCGGTGCCGCAGGCGAAGACCTCCGTGAGGGCGCCCTCGGCGGAGTCCTGCTGCCACTGGTCGACGGAGACACGGCCCTCCGCGGCCTCGTAGCCGAGGTCGCGGGCGACGGCGAGGAGGCTGTCGCGGGTGACGCCCTCCAGGATCGAGCCGGTGAGGGACGGCGTGACGATCTTGTCGCCGTACACGAAGTACAGGTTCATGCCGCCGAGCTCCTCGACCCACTTGCGCTCGACCGCGTCGAGGTAGCAGACCTGGGCGCAGCCCTGCGCGGCGGCCTCGGCCTGGGCGAGCAGCGAGGCGGCGTAGTTCCCGCCGGTCTTGGCGTCGCCCATGCCGCCGGGGACGGCGCGCACGTGGTCCTCGGAGACCCAGATGGAGACCGGCTGCACACCGCCGGGGAAGTAGGCGCCGGCGGGCGAGGCGATGACCAGGAAGAGGTACTCGTTGGCGGGCTTGACGCCCAGCCCGACCTCGGTCGCGATCATGAAGGGCCGCAGGTAGAGGGACTCCTCGCCGCCGTGCGCGGGCACCCAGTCCTTGTCCTGGGCGACGAGCGCGTCGCACGCCTCGATGAACGTCTCGACGGGCAGCTCGGGCATGGCGAGTCGGCGGGCGGAACGCTGGAAGCGCTTGGCGTTCTGGTCCGGCCGGAAGGTGGCGACGGAGCCGTCGGGGCGGCGGTACGCCTTGAGGCCCTCGAAGATCTCCTGCGCGTAGTGCAGGACGTTGGTGGCCGGGTCGAGGGGGATCGGCGCGTACGGAACGAGCTGGCCGTCGTGCCAGCCGCGGCCCTCGGTCCACTTGATCGTCACCATGTGGTCGGTGAAGTGGCGTCCGAAGCCGGGGTTCGCCAGGATCGCCTGCCGCTCGGCGGCGGAGGTGGGGCTGGCGGAGGGCTTGAGCTCGATCGTGGGCGTCGTCATGAGTGGTTGTCCTTCACCGGTTGTGTAGTGACGGGCCGCGCTCACGTCCGTACGGCCGGTGGCCGGTGGTAGGACGTCCGAGCATTCCCTCATACCGCGGCTCCGCGTTCGATTATCGCAAGAGCGGGACGAGGGCCAAAAAACGGCGTGATGGCGACCCAGGGTTGATGGTGACACCCGGCGGGGGACATGCGGAAGCCGCCGGGCGCGCTTGCGACCCGGCGGCTTCGAGGCTCTCGAGCGGCGCGGGTCAGCCGGCTACTCGTACGGAGAGCGCGTCGCCGATCTCGGAGGTGCTGCGCGCGGGCAGCGAGCCGCGCTCCCCGAGGTCCGCGGAGACGGCGTCCTCGATGCGGACGGCCTCCGAGTCGTAGCCGAGGTGACGCAGGAGCAGGGCGACGGACAGGACCGTGGCGGTGGGGTCGGCCTTGCCCTGGCCCGCGATGTCCGGGGCCGAGCCGTGCACCGGCTCGAACATGGACGGGAACTCGCCGGACGGGTTGATGTTCCCGCTGGCGGCGACGCCGATGCCGCCGGAGACGGCCGCGGCGAGGTCGGTGATGATGTCGCCGAAGAGGTTGTCGGTGACGATGACGTCGAACCGCGCCGGGTCGGTGACCAGGTAGATGGTGGCCGCGTCGACGTGGATGTAGTCGGTGGCGACGTCGGGGAACTCCTCGGCCACCTTGTTGAAGACGTTCGTCCACAGGTGACCGGCGAAGGCCAGCACGTTGTTCTTGTGGACGAGCGTGAGCTTCTTGCGCGGACGGGCCTGGGCGCGGGCGAACGCGTCGCGGACCACGCGCTCGACGCCGAACGCCGTGTTCACGGAGACCTCGGTGGCGACCTCGTGCGGGGTGCCCTTGCGGATCGTGCCGCCGTTGCCCGTGTACGGGCCCTCGGTGCCCTCGCGGACGACGACGAAGTCGATCTCGGGCTGACCGGCCAGCGGGGTGGCCACGCCGGGCAGGAGCTTCGACGGACGCAGGTTCACATGGTGGTCGAAGGCGAAGCGCAGCTTGAGCAGGAAGCCCCGCTCCAGGACGCCGGAGGGGACGCTCGGGTCGCCGATCGCGCCGAGCAGGATCGCGTCGTGCTGCTTGAGCGCGTCCACGTCCGCGTCGGTGAGGGTCTCACCGGTGGCGTGGTAGCGGCGGGCGCCGAAGTCGTACTCCTTGGTCTCCAGCTTCACGTCCGGCGGGAGGACGGCGGAGAGGACCTTGAGACCCTCGGCCACGACCTCCTGGCCGATGCCGTCACCGGGGATCACTGCGAGATTGAGGCTGCGAGACATGCGGGAACCCTACTCCTCGTCCCAGGTGATGACACGGACTGTCCGTCATCCGGACAGCGGCGTGGCGGTGCGCACCCGGCGGGGACGAGGCGGGGCGAGCGGGGGCGGCGGGAGGCGGGGTGCGGCGCGGGGTCCGAAGTCCCGTTCGGAACGCCCGCGCCGCGCCCCGCGCAGGTGCGGCTCCCGGACTGCGGGGCGACCGGCTCAGTGGCCGGTCTCGCCTCCGTTGTCACGGCGGTCGAGGGCGCGCTGCAGAGCGGCGGCGGCGTTCTTGCGATCGGACTCGGTCGTACGGGAGACGTGGCGGACTCGGCGGCGGACGGTCGTCTCGGCCATGGGAAATCGACTCCTTCGAAATCCAGGGAGTGCCTGAGGGGAGACGCCGGAAGGGGCGGGAGAGCGGACGCAGGGGTTTCCTGCACGGGGTCCGGCTCACGACCGCCATTCGCTTGGTCGAGCGAGACGTTCGGCTCCTACAAAGCTAAGCGAGGAGCGCGCGCCTGTCTCTACAACTACTCGGACTTCCTACTATCTGAGACGGCACGGCCCCGCGGGTGCGCCGGACGAGCGACGGAACGCCGAACGGGCCGGTCCGCGGAGGACCGGCCCGTTCGGGCGCCCGGGCGTGCCGGGCGGGTGTGCTGTGCGCTGTCAGCCCATGTGGGGGTAGGTGTAGTCGGTCGGCGGGACCAGCGTCTCCTTGATGGCGCGGGTCAGGGTCCAGCGCATCAGGTTCTGCGGGGCGCCGGCCTTGTCGTCGGTGCCGGAGGCGCGGCCGCCGCCGAAGGGCTGCTGGCCGACGACGGCGCCGGTCGACTTGTCGTTGATGTAGAAGTTGCCGGCCGCGTAGCGCAGCTTCTCCATCGTGTGCGCGGCGGCGGCGCGGTCGTTCGCGATGACCGAGCCGGTGAGCGCGTAGTCCGAGACCGACTCCATCTGGGTCAGCATCGCGTCGTACGCGTCGTCCGCGCTGTCGTCGTAGACGTGCACGGCGAGGAACGGGCCGAAGTACTCGGTCGTGAAGACCTCGTTCTCCGGGTCGGTGCACTCGACGACGGTCGGGCGCACGAACCAGCCCACCGAGTCGTCGTAGGCGCCGCCCGCGACGATCGTGCAGGTCGGGTCGGCCGCGGCGCGGTCGATGGCGGCCTTGTTCTTGGCGAAGGACCGCTCGTCGATGACGGCGCCGACGAAGTTCGACAGGTCGGTGACGTCACCCATCGTCAGGGAGTCGACCTCGGCGGCGAACTCCTCCTTGAAGCCGGAGTTCCAGATCGACGCCGGGACGTAGGCCCGGGAGGTCGCGCTGCACTTCTGGCCCTGGTACTCGAAGGCGCCGCGGGTGAGGGCCGTCTTCAGCACGGCGCGGTCGGCGCTCGGATGGGCGACGACGAAGTCCTTGCCGCCGGTCTCGCCGACCAGACGCGGGTAGGTCCGGTACTTCTCGATGTTGGCGCCGACCGTCTTCCACAGGTGCTGGAAGGTCTTCGTGGAGCCGGTGAAGTGGATGCCGGCCAGGTCACGGTGGTTCAGGGCGACCTCGGAGACCTCCAGGCCGTCGCCGGTGACCAGGTTGATGACGCCCTTGGGCAGCCCGGCCTCCTCGAGCAGCCGCATCAGCAGCACGGCGGCGTGCGTCTGCGTCGGGGACGGCTTCCACACGACCACGTTGCCCATCAGCGCGGGCGCGGTGGGCAGATTGCCGGCGATCGCCGTGAAGTTGAACGGCGTGATCGCGTAGACGAAGCCCTCGAGCGGGCGGTGGTCGAGCCGGTTCCACACGCCCGGGGAGTTGGCCGGGGGCTGCTCGGCCAGGATCTGGCGGGCGTAGGCCACGTTGAAGCGCCAGAAGTCGACGAGCTCGCAGGGGCAGTCGATCTCCGCCTGCTGGGCGGTCTTCGACTGGCCGAGCATGGTGGACGCGGCGAGCGTCTCCCGCCAGGGGCCGGCCAGCAGTTCGGCGGCGCGCAGGATGATCGCGGCACGGTCGTCGAACGACATCGCGCGCCAGGCGGGCGCGGCGGCGAGGGCCGCGTCGACGGCGTCCTGCGCGTCCTGGCGGGTGGCGTTGGCATAGGTGCCGAGGCGGGCCTTGTGGCGGTGCGGCTGGACGACGTCGAATCGCTCTCCGCCGCCCATCCGGCGCTCGCCGCCGATGGTGCAGGGCAGGTCGATCGGGTTGTCGGCCAGTTCCTTGAGCTTGGCCTCCAGCCGGGCCCGCTCGGGCGAGCCGGGGGCGTAGCCGTGCACGGGCTCGTTGACGGGGGTGGGGACCTGGGTCACAGCGTCCATGAGGTCGGTAACTCCTTACTGAGCGTGTTGCGAGCGGGGGTGGGGCTCAGCCCTTGGTGACCATCGAGCGCGCGAAGAAACGCAGGTTCGCCGGCTTCTCCGCGAGACGGCGCATGAAGTAGCCGTACCAGTCGGTGCCGTAGGCGGTGTAGACGCGCATGCGGTGTCCCTCGGCGGCGAGCCGCAGGTGCTCGTCGCTCCTGATCCCGTACAGCATCTGGAACTCGTACTCGTCGAGCTTGCGGCCGGCCCTGCGCGCGAGCTCCTGACCGATGGAGATCAGGCGCGGGTCGTGGGAGCCGATCATCGGGTATCCGTCGCCCGCCATCAGGGTGCGCAGGACGCGGACGTACGCCTTGTCGATCTCGTGCCGGTCCTGGTGGGCGACTGCGGCGGGCTCCTTGTAGGCGCCCTTCACCAGCCGTACCCGGCTGCCGCTCGCGGCGAGCCTGCGGGCGTCGGCCTCGGTGCGGAAGAGGTAGGCCTGGATGACGCAGCCGGTCTGCGGGAAGTCCTTCCGCAGTTCCTCGTGGACGGCGAACATCGAGTCGAGGGTGGTGTGGTCCTCGGCGTCGAGGGTGACGGTGGTGCCGATGGCGGCGGCGGCCTCGACGACCGGACGGACGTTGGCGAGGGCCAGTTCGTGGCCGCCGGGAAGGGCCTGCCCGAACATGGACAGCTTGACGGACGCCTCGACCCGGTCGCCGAGCTCGAGTTCTCCCAGCCTCCCGACCAGCGCCAGGTAGGCGTCCCGGGCGGCAAGGGCCTGCTCGGGGGCGGTGATGTCCTCGCCGACGACGTCCATCGTCAGCTCCAGACCCCGGCCGGTGAGCTCTTCGATGATCGGGACGACGTCGTCGACCGTCTCGCCGGGGATGAAGCGGTCGACGACCTGCTTCGTCACCGGGGCCGCCGAGATCAGGCGTCGCATCCGGTCGCTGCGCGACGCGGCGAGAATCACGGGACCCAGCACGGGGCACCTCCACAAACCAGCAGATAGAACCACCGTGAAACCTAAGGATCCCTCCGATCGTGGGCCATCGACAGCTGTCACGCATCCGTGCCGCCGATCTCAGACAGATGTATGAAGGGCGGTCGCGCATGGGGGAGAATGCCCCGGTGACGTCGGATTACCGGGACCATCGGGGCGACTACCAGGAACTCGTCGACGAGCTCTCCGAGCTGCTGGGCGCCCCCGCGACCCTGGAGAACCGCGACTTCGAGCTCCTCGCCTTCGGCGCGTACGCGAGCGAGGACGAGCTGGACGAGTCCGCGCTGGACCCGGTCCGCACCCGCTCGATCCTGACCCGGCGTTCCACGTCCGCCGTCCGCGCCTGGTTCGAGGGCTTCGGCATCACGCGCGCGCAGGGCCCGGTCCGCATCCCGCCCACCCCGGAGGCCGGGGTGCACCGGGGCCGCGTCTGCCTTCCCGTACGGCATCGGGGCGTCGTCCTCGGTTACGTCTGGCTGCTGGACGACGATCCCGGGCCCTCCGACGCGCAGCTCGCCTCCGCGATGGAGGTGACGGCCCGGATCGGCGCACTGCTCGCCGACGAGGCCCGGCACGGCGCCGATCTCGGCCGGGAGCTGCTCGCGGTCCTGGCGGCGCAGCTGGGCTGGCCCCGGGACATGGCGGTCGCGGAGCTGCGCACCGCGCTCGGGGCCCGCGCGGACGGTCCGCACACGGTGGTGTGCGTGGCCCCCTGGCCCTCGGCCGATCCGGACGACGCCCCGTCGCTGCGCACCCTGCCCGGGGCGACGGCCTGGTGCACGGCGCCGTGGGGAACGGCGTCGCGATCGCTGGCGCTGCTGGTGCGGCTGCGCTCGGCGGACGTCCTCGCCCCCGCGACGTCGGCGGCGGCCCGGCTGCGGGAGCGGGCGCCGGACGCGGCTGCCGGCGTGGCCGCCGGGCGGGTCGGCCTGGCGGAGCTCGGGACCGCGTGGGAGGAGGCGTCGGCGTCGGCGCGGGCCGCGCTCGCCGAGCCCCGCCTGGGACCGGTCGCGCCGTGGTCGTCGATCGGCCCGTACCGGCTGCTCACCTCGCTGCCCCCGACGCGCGTCCAGGACCCCGCCGTACGGGCGCTGGCCTCCCCCGCCCACCGCGAACTGGCCCGCACGGCCGAGGTCTACCTCGACTGCGCGGGCCAGGCCGGCCGCACGGCCGCCGCGCTGGGCATCCACCGGCAGACGCTGTACTACCGGCTGTCGCGGGTGGAGCAGCTGACGGGCCTGGACCTGGACGACGGCGAGGACCGGCTGCTGCTGCACATGACGCTGAAGGCGGCCCGCCTGTAGGACGCGTGCCGAAAGCCCGTGGGCGGGGCGACGCACAGCAGGCCCGCCCGCCCGCACACCCGCCCGCCCCGCTCGGCTCAGCTCTTCGCCGCGCCCGCGATCACCCGCCGCAGCCCCTCCGTGAGCTGCGCCGCGTCGGTCGCCGTGTCCGGGTCGAAGAGCCACTGGACCATGAGCCCGTTGAGGAGGGTCTGGTAGAAGCGGCCCTCCGTGTCGACGGTCTCCTTGTCGAGCTCGGCCTCCGGGACGCCGTTGAACATGGGCACGATCCCCGACCGGCCCTCCTCCTGCGCCTCGGCCAGCAGCTTGCGCACCTCGGGGAGCCGGTCGCCCTGGACGACGAGCTCGAAGCTCAGCAGCCAGATCGCCCGCGTCCGCGGCACCGAGCCGATGATGCTCGCCCACACCTCCTGGAACCGTTCCAGCGATCCCGCGGGCGCCGTCACCTCGCCGCCCCCGCCCCAGCCCGGGTCGAAGTCGTCGCCGGCGCTCTCGATCAACGAGACGTACGCCTGTGCCAGCAGCGCGTCCTTGGAGCCGTAGTGGTAGCCGATCGACGCCAGGTTGGTCCCCGACTCCTTGACGACGTCCCGCGCGGTCGTCCGCAGGAACCCCTTCTCCAGCAGGCAGCGCTTGGCGCCTTCGAGCAGATCCTCACGATGTCCCATGACCTCACCCTATCCCCGATCCATACACGCGTCCTAGACGCTTGATTTATACAAGCGTTCTAGACATCCGTTTAATACGCCCGTACAGTCCCGGGCATGACGACGAACCAGACGAGCACCGCCACCGCCCCGGCGCCCCGCGCCGGCCGCCGCGAATGGACCGCCCTCGGCGTGCTGATGCTTCCGCTGCTGCTGGTCTCCATGGACGTCTCCGTCCTCTACTTCGCGATCCCGGCGATCAGCGCCGACCTCGAGCCGAGCGGCGCCCAGCAGCTGTGGATCTTCGACGTCTACGCGTTCGTCCTCGCGGGCCTGCTGATGACGATGGGCTCCCTGGGCGACCGCATCGGCCGCCGTCGGCTGCTCCTGATCGGCGCCGCCGCCTTCGGCGCCGCCTCGCTGACCGCGGCCTACGCGAACAGCGCCGAGACCCTGATCGCCGCCCGGGCGGTCCTCGGCATCGGCGGCGCGACCCTGATGCCCTCGACGATGGCCCTGATCCGCACGATGTTCACCGACCCCGGCCAGCGCGCCAAGGCGATCGGCCTGTGGTCCGGGGTGATGACGGGCGGCATCGCGCTCGGCTCCGTGATGAGCGGCGTGCTGGTCGAGTACTTCTGGTGGGGCTCGGTGTTCCTGGTCAACCTGCCCGCGATGGCCCTGCTGCTCGTCCTCGGCCCGGTTCTGCTGCCGGAGTCGCGCGACCCCGCGCCGGGCCGCTTCGACTGGCCGAGCGTCCCGCTGTCGATGGCGGCCGTGCTCCCCGTGATCTACGGCCTGAAGGAGATCCCGTCCGAGGGCTGGCACGCCGAGTACGTCCTCTCGGTCACCGTGGGCCTGCTCTTCGCGGCCCTCTTCGTCCACCGCCAGCGCACGGCCGCCGACCCGATGATCTCCCCCGCCCTGTTCCGCCGCCCCGGCTTCGCCCCCGCGGTCGTGCTGAACCTCGTCTCGTCGTTCGGGATGCTGGGTTCGGCCTTCTTCACCACGCAGTACCTGCAGTCGGTCCTCGGCAAGAGCGCGCTGGAGGCCGCCCTGTGGGCGCTGCTGCCCTCGGCGCCGATCGGCATGGCGGCCCCGCTGGCCACGTCCCTGGTCCAGAAGGGCGTGGACCGGGCCCATGTCGTGACGGCGGGCTTCGCGACCGGCGCGGCCGGCTACGGCCTGCTGGCCCTCGCCGGCTCCGACTCGATGTGGCTCGTGCTGACCGCCTGCGGGGTCCTCGCCTCGGGCATCGTCATGGTCCTCTCCCAGATGACGGACCTGGCGATGAGCGCCGCCCCGGTCGAACGCGCGGGTTCGGCGTCCTCGCTGCTGGAGACGGGCGCCGAGTTCGGGGGCGCGCTGGGGATGGCCGTCCTCGGCTCCATCGGCACGGCGCTCTACCGCCACGACATGCCGTCCTCGGCTCCGGCGGAGGCCCGCGAGACCCTCGGCGGCGCCCTGGCCGTCGCCGGTCATCTGCCCGGACGCACGGGAGACGCCCTGGCGACCGCGGCCCGCGCGGCCTTCACCGACGGCATGCGGGGCGCGGCCATCGCGGGCGCGGTGATCCTCGCGGGAGCCGCGGCCGCGGCGACGACGACGCTGCGCCGCAGCCGCGTAGGCGACAAGTAGCCGCTAGCCGCACACACGAGAACGCCGGACGGGACTGGAGTGATCCAGCCCGCCCGGCGTACACGGTCGAACCGTGCTCAGTGAACCAGCCCGTCTGGGGGCGCCCCCTTGGGGGGAGTTCGAGGACGAGGCCCCTTCAGGGCCGAAGCGGGGGCCCGGGGGCGGCAGCCCCCGGAACGTGCGGCGACCCTCAGACGAGGTTCACGGCACGAGCAGACGTCGCCCCGATCTCCTCCGCCACCTCCGCCAGCACCGCCGGCGGCACCGTGTCGTCCACGGTCAGGACGGCCAGCGCCTCGCCGCCCGCCGCAGCCCGGGCGACCTGCATGCCGGCGATGTTGATGCCCGCCTCGCCGAAGACCCGGCCGACGGTGCCGACGACGCCCGGCCGGTCCTCGTACTTGAGGACGACCATGTGGTCGGCGAGCGCGAGGTCGACGTCGTACTCGCCGACCGCGACGATCTTCTGCAGGTGCTTGGGGCCGGCCAGCGTGCCGGAGACCGACACCTCCTCGCCGTCCGACAGCGTGCCGCGCACGGTGACGACGTTGCGGTGGTCGGCCGACTCCGAGCTGGTCGTCAGCCGCACCTCGACGCCGCGCTCCTGCGCGAACAGCGGGGCGTTGACGTAGGACACCGTCTCGTCGACGACGTCCTCGAAGACGCCCTTGAGGGCGCTGAGCTCCAGCACCTTCACGTCGTGCTGGGTGATCTCGCCGTACACCTCGACGTCGAGGCGGACCGCGACCTCGCCGGCGAGCGCGGTGAAGATGCGGCCGAGACGCTCGGCGAGCGGCAGACCGGGCTTGACGTCCTCGGCGATGACACCGCCCTGGACGTTCACCGCGTCGGGGACGAGCTCGCCGGCGAGCGCGAGACGCACCGACCGCGCGACGGCGATGCCGGCCTTCTCCTGCGCCTCGTCGGTGGACGCGCCGAGGTGCGGGGTGGCGACGACCTGGTCGAACTCGAACAGCGGGGAGTCCGTGCAGGGCTCCTTCGCGTACACGTCGAGACCGGCGCCGGCGACCCGGCCCTCCTTCAGCGCCGAGTACAGCGCCTCCTCGTCGACGATCCCGCCGCGCGCGGCGTTGACGATGCGCACGCTCGGCTTGACCTTGCGCAGCGCCTCGTCGCCGATCAGACCGACCGTCTCGGGGGTCTTCGGCAGGTGGACGGTGATGAAGTCGGCGACCTCGAGCAGCTCGTCCAGCGTCAGCACCTTGACGCCCATCTGGGCGGCGCGCGCGGGCTGCACATAGGGGTCGTAGGCGACGACCTTCATGCCGAACCCGGACATCCGCTGCGCGACGAGCGCGCCGATGCGGCCGAGGCCGACGACGCCGAGCGTCTTCTCGGCCAGCTCCACGCCCGTGTACTTGCTGCGCTTCCACTCGCCGTTCTTCAGCGCGGCGTTGGCCTGCGGGATGTGGCGGGCGGTGGCGAGCAGCAGACCGCAGGCCAGCTCGGCGGCGGTCACGATGTTCGAGGTGGGGGCGTTGACGACCATCACGCCGGCCTTGGTGGCGGCGGAGACGTCGACGTTGTCCAGGCCGACGCCGGCTCGTGCGACGACCTTCAGCTTGTTCGCGGCGGCGATCGCCTCGGCGTCGACCTTGGTGGCCGAGCGGATCAGGATCGCGTCGACGTCGGCGATGGCCGGGAGCAGTTCGGCTCGGTCCGCTCCGTTGCAGTGCCGGATCTCGAAGTCCGGGCCAAGCGCGTCCACGGTCGCGGGCGACAGCTCTTCAGCGATGAGTACGACAGGTTTCGAGCTCACGTGAGTCCTCACAAGTCCAGAGCGTGCGGACGGCCGTCCCGACGGCCGCATGCGGAGGAGGGGCTAGCCGCGTGGAAGACGCACGACGCTGTGGGCCTGAACGCGTATATGAACAGCAGTGTAGTGCTGCGGCGGAGGTCGCCTCATGCCTCCGCGGAAGGATCACCCGTCCGTGGTGGGACAGGATGGACAACGGGGCCGGAGCAGTGCGCTCCGACCCCTGTCCGTGAGGCCTAGGCCTCTTCGTCGACCCAGCTCATCAGCTTGCGCAGCTGCTTGCCGGTGGTCTCCAGCAGGTGCTCGGAGTCCTGCTGCTTGTACTCGTTGTACTTCTTCAGACCGCCGTGGTACTCGGCCATCCACTCACGCGCGAAGGTGCCGTCCTGGATCTCGGCGAGGACCTTCTTCATCTCCGCCTTGGTGGCGTCCGTGATGATCCGCGGGCCGGTGACGTAGTCGCCCCACTCGGCGGTCTCGGAGACCGACCAGCGCATCTTCTCCAGGCCGCCCTCGTACATGAGGTCGACGATCAGCTTCAGCTCGTGCAGGCACTCGAAGTAGGCGATCTCCGGCTGGTAGCCCGCCTCGGTCAGCGTCTCGAAGCCGGCCTTCACCAGAGCGGCCGTGCCACCGCACAGGACGGCCTGCTCACCGAACAGGTCGGTCTCGGTCTCCTCGGTGAAGGTCGTCTTGATGACGCCGGCGCGGGTGCCGCCGATGCCCTTGGCGTAGGACAGCGCCAGCGCGAAGGCGTTGCCGGTGGCGTCCTGCTCGACGGCGGCGATGCACGGGACGCCGCGGCCTTCCTCGTACTGACGGCGCACCAGGTGGCCGGGGCCCTTCGGGGCGACCATGCAGACGTCGATGCCGGCCGGGGGCTTGATGAAGTCGAAGCGGATGTTCAGGCCGTGGCCGAAGAACAGCGCGTCGCCGTCCTTGAGGTTGTCCTTGATGGACTCCTCGTAGACCTGGGCCTGGATCGGGTCCGGCACCAGGATCATGATGACGTCGGCCTCGGCGGCGGCCTCGGCGGGGGTCACCACGCGCAGACCCTGCTCCTCGGCCTTGGCCTTGGACTTGGAGCCCTCGTGCAGACCGACGCGGACGTCGACACCGGAGTCACGGAGCGACAGGGCGTGGGCGTGGCCCTGGCTGCCGTAGCCGATGACCGCGACCTTGCGGCCCTGGATGATGGACAGGTCGGCGTCGGCGTCGTAGAACAGCTCGGCCACTTTGGGTTCTCTCCTTGAGTGCAGGTGGTGCGTCCCACCGTATGACGGCGGGCGGAAGGTAGGTCTCGGGGTCTCGGCATACGGGCGGCCGATGACGTCAGCCGCCCGTTTCCATACTTACGCCGACCGGTCGAGAGCGCGCAGCGAGCGGTCCGTGATCGAACGGGCGCCACGGCCGATCGCGATCGTTCCGGACTGGACCAGCTCCTTGATGCCGTACGGTTCGAGCATCTTGAGCATGGCGGTGAGCTTGTCGTTGCTGCCGGTGGCCTCGATGGTCACGGCCTCCGGGGAGACGTCGACGGTCTTGGCGCGGAACAGCTGGACGATCTCGACGATCTGCGAGCGCGTCTCGTTGTCGGCGCGCACCTTCACCAGAACGAGTTCGCGGTGAACGGCCTGTCCCGGCTCCAGTTCGACGATCTTCAGCACCTCGACGAGCTTGTTGAGCTGCTTGGTGACCTGCTCCAGCGGCAGCGCGTCGACGCTCACCACGATCGTGATGCGGGAGATGTCGGCGTGCTCGGTGACGCCGACGGCGAGCGAGTCGATGTTGAAGCCCCGCCGGGAGAACAGGGCGGCGATCCGGGCGAGGATTCCCGGCTTGTTCTCCACCAGGACGGAGAGCGTGTGCTTGGACATGTCTTCCTACGTCTCTCTCGCTCAGTCGTCTTCGTTGTCGCCGAAGTCGGGGCGGACGTCCCGGGCGGCCAGGATCTCGTCGTTGGAGGTGCCTGCGGCGACCATCGGCCACACCATCGCGTCCTCGTGGACGACGAAGTCGACGACGACGGGACGGTCGTTGACGGAGTTGGCCTCCGCGATGACCTTGTCGAGGTCGTCCGGGGACTCGCAGCGGATCGCGTAGCAGCCCATGGCCTCCGACAGCTTCACGAAGTCGGGGACACGGGTGCCCCGGGCCTCCGGGTTGACGTCGTTCGGGCCGGAGTGCAGCACGGTGTTGGAGTAGCGCTGGTTGTAGAACAGGGTCTGCCACTGGCGGACCATCCCGAGGGCGCCGTTGTTGATGATGGCCACCTTGATCGGGATGTTGTTCAGGGCGCAGGTGGTGAGTTCCTGGTTGGTCATCTGGAAGCAGCCGTCGCCGTCGATCGCCCAGACCGTGCGCTCCGGCGCGCCCGCCTTGGCCCCCATCGCGGCCGGCACGGCGTAGCCCATCGTGCCCGCGCCGCCGGAGTTCAGCCAGGTGGCGGGGTTCTCGAACTGGACGAAGTGCGCGGACCACATCTGGTGCTGGCCGACGCCCGCCGCGAAGATCGTGCCCTCGGGGGCGAGCTGTCCGATGCGCTCGATGACCTGCTGCGGCGAGAGCGAGCCGTCGGCGGGCAGGTCGTAGCCGAGCGGGTAGGCGTCGCGCCAGCGGCTCAGGTCCTTCCACCAGGCGGTGTAGTCGCCCTGCTGGCCCTCGCTGTGCTCCTTCTGGACGGCCTGGACCAGGTCCGCGATGACCTCGCGCGCGTCGCCGACGATCGGGACGTCGGCGGCGCGGTTCTTGCCGATCTCCGCCGGGTCGATGTCCGCGTGGACGATCTTGGCGTACGGCGCGAAGCTGTCCAGCTTGCCGGTGACGCGGTCGTCGAAGCGGGCGCCGAGGGCGATGATCAGGTCGGCCTTCTGCAGGCCCGTGACGGCGGCCACCGAGCCGTGCATGCCCGGCATCCCCAGGTGCTGCGGGTGGCTGTCGGGGAACGCGCCCAGCGCCATGAGGGTGGTGGTGACGGGCGCGCCGGTCAGCTCGGCGAGGACCTTCAGCTCGGCCGTGGCGCCGGCCTTCAGGACGCCGCCGCCGACGTAGAGGATCGGCCGCTTGGCGGCGGTGATCAGCTTCGCGGCCTCGCGGATCTGCTTGGCGTGCGGCTTGGTCACCGGACGGTAGCCGGGCAGGTCCATGGTGGGCGGCCAGGAGAACGTGGTCTTCGCCTGGAGGGCGTCCTTGGCGATGTCGACCAGGACCGGGCCGGGGCGGCCGGTGGAGGCGATGTGGAAGGCCTGCGCGATCACCCGCGGGATGTCCTCGGCCTTGGTGACCAGGAAGTTGTGCTTGGTGATCGGCATGGTGATGCCGACGATGTCCGCCTCCTGGAAGGCGTCCGTGCCGATCGCCTTGGACGCGACCTGTCCGGTGATCGCCACGAGCGGCACCGAGTCCATGTGCGCGTCGGCGATCGGGGTCACCAGGTTGGTGGCGCCGGGGCCGGAGGTCGCCATGCAGACGCCGACGCGTCCGGTGGCCTGGGCGTAGCCGGTGGCGGCGTGGCCCGCGCCCTGCTCGTGGCGGACCAGGACGTGACGGACCCTCGTCGAGTCCATCAGCGGGTCGTAGGCGGGAAGGATCGCACCGCCGGGAATGCCGAATACCGTGTCGGCGCCGACCTCCTCGAGAGAGCGGATGAGGGACTGCGCACCCGTCACGTGCTCGACGGACGCGGAGTGCTGTCCTCCGGATCGGGGCCGCGGCTGCGGATGGGCCCCGGTGGCCTGCTCGGTCATCGGCATTCTCTTCTCGATGCTGAGGGTTTTACTGAAGGTTCTACGGGTGCTGCTGGGGATCGTGCGGGGGCGTCGCCCCGGGTTCTGTGCAACAAAAAACCCCTCGTGCCATAAGGCAAGCGAGGGGAGCGCGCCGGGTGTGGGTCGCTGTGGGTTCCGGGTCGATCCGGACGCCACCAGCTTCAGCCGACGCGCTTGCCAAGTACGAGAATTCGGGTGCGCATGGCATTGACCCTCCCCCTGGCGCACACCGACTGTCAAGTGGGTGGGACGGGAGTCTCATTATGTGAGCGTAGGGCACTTCCGCTCCCCAGGACGGCGGTCACCCCACTGGTGTACACCCCCGCGCCGCCGCCCGCGAACGCGGGCTCTCCCGGCCCGTCGTGCGGCACGGGATAGCGGCCCGTCGCGAGGGCGCGGCGCAGCCGGTACTCGTCGAGCGGTCCGGAGAACGCCATGCCCTGGCCGTGGGTGCAGCCCATCGCGTGCAGCGCGACGACCTGCTCGGGCAGGTCCACGCCGTCGGCGACGGACTGCAGCCCCAGATCGGACGCGATCCGCAGCAGCCCGCCGGTGATCTTGTTCAGCCGGGCGGACTCGACGACCCCCTCGACCAGCGTGCGATCGAGCTTGAGGACGTCCACGGGCAGCCGGCGCAGCGCCGTGAGCGCCCCGTGGCCGCCGCCGAAGCCGTCCAGGGCGATCCGGACGCCCAGGCGGCGCAGGGCCCCCAGGCGACGCTCCAGCTCGTCCAGCGGCACCCTGGGGTCGGTGTCGGAGAGTTCGACCACCAGCGAGCCCGACGGCAGGCCGTGCCGGGTCAGCAGCGCCTCCACCGAGCTCAGCGGCATCGAGCGGTCCAGCAGCCGCCGGGCGCCCACCCGGACGACCACGGGCAGCGTCAGCCCGCTCGCGGTACGGTCGGCCGCCTGCTCGACGGCCTGCTCCAGCAGCCAGCGGCCCAGTTCGGCCGTCCGGTCGCCGTCCTCGGCGACCCGCAGGAACTCGGCGGGCGTGAAGAGCACGCCCTGCGAGGAACGCCAGCGGGCCTGCGCCGCGACCGACGAGATCCGGCCGTCCGAGAGACGCACCACGGGCTGGTGCAGAAGGGCGAACTCTCCGTCGTGCAGCGCGGCACGCAGCCGCGTGGCCAGCTCCGCCTTGCGGACGACGTCCTGCTGCATCTGCGGCTTGTAGAGCTCGACCCGGCCCTTGCCGCCGGCCTTGGCGCGGTACATGGCGAGGTCGGCGTTGCGCAGCAGCTCTCCCGCGCCCAGACCGGGTTCCGCGAAGGCGACGCCGATGGACGCGGCGACGCGGACATCGTTGCCGTCGATGAGGTACGGCTGCGAGAGCGTGAGCCGCAGACGGTCGGCGAGTTCCAGTATGTGACGCTCGCGGGCGGCCCGGTCACGGGTGCCGTCGCCGACGATCAGAGCCGCGAACTCGTCGCCGCCGAGCCGGGACGCGGTGTCGCCCTGACGGACCGCGTCCTGCAGCCGGCGGGCGGCCTGGACCAGCAGGGCGTCTCCGGCGGCGTGGCCGATGGTGTCGTTGACGGCCTTGAAGCCGTCGAGGTCGATGAAGAGGACGGCCGTGTTGCGCAGGGCGGGGCCCCGGTCGGAGCTGCGGCGGCCGGACAGCGCCTGCTGCACGCGCCGGGTGAACAGGGCGCGGTTGGGCAGGTCGGTGAGCGGGTCGTGCTCGGCGTTGTGCTGGAGCTGCGCCTGCAGGCGCACCCGCTCCGTCACGTCCCGGCTGTTGAAGATCAGGCCGCCGTGGTGCCGGTTCACGGTCGACTCGACGTTGAGCCAGCCCCCCGCCCCGGAGCGGAAACGGCATTCGATGCGCGTGGTGGGCTCGTCCTGCGGGCTGGCGGCGAGGAACCGGCGCACCTCGTGGACCACGCAGCCCAGGTCCTCCGGGTGGATCAGGTGGGCCAGCTCGGTGCCCACCAGCTCCTCGGCGGACCGGCCGTACACGCCGGCGGCGGCCGGGGAGACGTAACGCAGCACGCCGCTGGGGGCGGCGATCATGATGACGTCGCTGGAGCCCTGGACCAGGGAGCGGAAGTGGTTCTCCTTCTGGGCCAGTTCCTGCGTGAGGGCGATGTTGTCGAGCAGCATGATCCCCTGGCGGACCACGAGGGCGAGCACGACGGTGCCGCCGGTGAGCAGCACCACGCGGTCGACGCTGCGTCCGTTGAGGACGTTGTAGAGGATGCCCAGGGTGCAGACGGCGGCGGCGAGGTACGGAGTGAGCGCGGCCAGCGAGCCGGTGATGGGCCGGGTGGCCGGATAGCAGCCGTGATCGCCGCCCTGTGCGGGCGTCGGGGCCTGCGCGGACGTGACGGTCCGGACTCCGGGCCGCTGTCCGGGCAGGTGCTCGTGCACCACGCGCGTGTACCCCTCGTCCGCCCCGCGCCCGTGCCTGCGGTAGGCCGCCCAGGGCGCGTACGCCAGGAGCAGCGAGCCGGCGAACCAGCCGGCGTCCAGGAGCTGCCCCGAGCGGTAGTCGTTGTGCAGCAGCGGCGAGGTGAACAGGGCGTCGCACATGACGGTGAGCGCGAGGGCGCCGACGGCCGTGTTGACCCCGGTGCGGTTCACGGCGGTGCGCCGGAAGTGCAGCACCAGCACCATGCTCACCAGGGCGATGTCCAGCAGCGGATACGCCAGCGACAGCGCCGCGTGCGCCACGCTCGGGCCGTCGAGTTTGGCGGCCTGGGCGAGCGCGAGGCTCCAGGAGAGGGTGAGCAGCGAGCCCGCGATCAGCCAGGCGTCCAGCCCCAGGCAGACCCAGCCCGCCTTGGTCACCGGGCGGGCGGCGAGGACCAGCAGCCCCACGATGGCGGGGGGCGCGAAGCACAGGAAGAACACGTCGGCGAGGCTGGGACTGGGCACGGGCCGCCCCAGGACCACCTCGTACCAGCCCCAGACCAGGTTGCCGAGGGCCGCCATCGCCGAGGAGAGCGAGAACAGCATCCAGGCGGGCCGGAAGCGGACGCGGCGGACGCGCGCGTAGCAGAAGCAGGACACGGCGGCCGTGCCGGCGGCGGCGGTGAGCCCGAAGTCGCCCATGATCAGCGCGAGTTCTTCCGAGCCCCAGCCGAGGGCGGCGCCTACGGCGTACCCCGCGCACAGGATGGCCAGCAGCAGTTGGTGGACCACGTTGGGTCCGGGGCCGCCCGCGGGCGGCGCGGCGAAGCACGGCGTCCCCGCGGGAGGCCGCGTGCGCGGCGCTCCGTCGAGGAGGGGGGTGGAGGTCGACGGCGAACTCACCGGGCCCTCCCGGTCCGTGCCGCCGCCGGGTCCCGGTGAGCGCTGCGACCGTGTCCGCGCGCGGCCGAGCGCCAGGGTCGCCGGCGGCGACTCCGCCGCGTCGGATCGTTCGTCCATTGGCCGTGCATCGCCCGTCGCCCCCCTCACCAGTCTGAAATGTCCGTCCCTGACGCCGGTCGTGCGCGGCGCAGCCCCTGTCGGGACGATACACCAGTCTCGTCACTCAGGGACATAGTTCCTCTACGCTGCGTGACGATCATCGGCATATGCGCCCGGATGAGGTACGGACCGCGTCCGGGGGACTGCGGAGGGCGCCCGAAACGGACCGCGGAAGCCCCGCAGGCGTCACGTCCCGGCCGGGGCGCCCGTCGTGAGGATCACGTTGCGCAGCGGCTCGCGGTTCACGAAGCGGCGCAACTGGTCGGCCAGCAGGCGGTCGGCGCGGGGCCGGAAGGCGGAGGTGGGTCCGCCGACGTGCGGGCTCACGAGCACGCCCGGGGCGGTCCACAGGGGGTGGCCCGGGGGCAGCGGCTCGGGGTCGGTGACGTCCAGCGCCGCGGTCAGCCGGCCGCTCCGCAGTTCCGTGAGCAGCGCCTCGGTGTCGACGACCGGGCCCCGGGCCACGTTGACGAGCAGCGCGCCGTCCTTCATCCGGGCCAGGAACCCGGCGTCGGCGAGGCCCAGCGTCGCCTCGTTCAGGGGCGTGCAGAGGATCACGACGTCCGCTTCGGGAAGCAGGGCGGGCAGTTCGGCGATCGGATGCACGGGGCCGCGCGCCGTCGTGCGCCAGGAGCGCGCGACGCGCGCCACCCGCGCCACCTCGAAGGGCACGAGCCGGTCCTCGATGGCGGAGCCGATGGAGCCGTATCCGACGATGAGGACGTTCTTGTCGGCGAGCGCCGGCCGGAACCCGCCGAGCCACTCCCCGCGGTCCTGCGCCCGGACGAAGTCGGGGACGCCGCGCAGCGAGGCGAGGACCAGGGTGAGCGTGAGCTCGGCCGTGCTCGCCTCGTGCACCCCGCGCGCGTTGCAGAGCCGTACGCCGGGGGGCAGCGTCCCGAGGGCCGGCTCCACGTGGTCGATGCCGGCGGACAGGGTCTGCACGACCTCCAGCGAGCTCATCGCGGGCAGGGGTCGCTGCCCGACCTCGGGGTCCTTCATGTAGGGGACGACGTAGAAGGCGCAGTCGGCGGGGTCCGCCGGAAAGTCCTGCTCGCCGTTCCAGAAGCGGTAGGCCGGGCCCTGCGGGAGGCCCTCGATCTCCTGCGGGGGGATGGGCAGCCATACGTCAGCACTCATGGTCGGGAGGCTATGTCAGGCCCGGGCCGCGGCAGAGGTTAGGTTGGGGGGTCGGGTTGAGGGAGGGTTTCGGGCAGGTGGAGCGCAGGACGATCGGCGCGGGGGCGCTCGAGGTGGGCGCCGTCGGTCTCGGGTGCATGCCGATGAGCTGGGCGTACAGCGGGTCGCGGCAGCGGGGCGACGAGTCGCTGAGGGCGGTGCACCGGGCGCTGGACGAGGGCTCGTCCCTGCTGGACACCGCCGACATGTACGGCCCGTTCACCAACGAGCTGTTATTGGGACGGGCGTTGAAGGAGCGGCGCGAGGACGCGTTCGTGTCGACGAAGGTGGGTCTGCTCGTCGGCGAACAGCACATCGTGGCCAACGGCCGCCCGGGATACGTGAAACGGGCCTGCGACGCCTCCCTGCGGCGGCTGCAGACGGATGTCATCGACCTCTACCAGCTGCACCGCGCCGACCCCGAGGTGCCGGTCGAGGAGACCTGGGGCGCGATGGCCGAGCTCGTCCGGGCGGGCAAGGTGCGGGCGCTGGGACTGTGCGCGGTGGGCGCGCGGGGCGGCCGCCGGTCGAGCGGGCGCCTGTACGACGGAACGATTCGGCAGCTGCGGCGCGTCCAGCAGGTCTTCCCGGTGAGCGCGGTCGAGGCGGAGCTGTCGGTGTGGTCGCCCGAGGCGCTGGACGGTCTGCTGCCGTGGTGCGAGGCGCACGGGGTCGGCTTCCTGGCCGCGATGCCGCTCGGCAACGGCTTCCTCACCGGCAGGCTGACCCCCGGGCAGGGATTCGAACCGGACGACATGCGGGCCCGGCATCCGCGGTTCACCGCCGAGATGATGGCCTCGAACCAGCCGATCGTCGTCGGCCTGCGCCGGGTCGCCGCCCGGCACGGCGACGCCGTGACGGCCGCGCAGGCGGCCCTGGCCTGGGTGCTGGCGCAGGGCCGGCACGTGGTGCCGGTCCCGGGCGCCAAGCGGGAACGGTGGGTGTCGGAGAACGCGGGCGCCCCCCGGCTGCGTCTGACGCCGCAGGATCTGGCCGAACTGGCGGGGCTGCCGGGGGCGCAGGGATCGTGGGAGTGAGCGCCCCCGCCCGGGGCGCCGGGGCCGAAGGGACGAGCACCGCTTTCGGGTGGGCGCCGCGCCGGACGGGAACCCCACAGGCTCCGCCGGCGTAAGACAGGTGTAGCCCGCCGAGGGACCCGTGTCGAAGGGACCATGATCGTGCGACGTCGAGCTGTGTCGGCCGTGCTGGCCACGGGCGCCCTGTTGGTGACGGCCGGCTGTTCCTCCGGCGCCGGAGGGTCGCCCGGCGCCTCCGCCAGCGCCTCCCCGGGGAGCGCGTCCGCCGCCCGGACCGCTCCGGCCGCCGAGGAGACCCCGCCCGCGAAGGGCACGGTCGACGTGGTGCGCACGGTGGCCGAGGGCCTGAACACGCCCTGGGGCCTCGCGCCCCTCCCCGAGGGCGGACTGCTGGTCGGCTCGCGCGACGAGGGCACGATCACGCGGGTGGACGAGAAGACGGGCGCGAAGACGGAGCTGGGCGAGGTGCCGGGGGTCTCCGCGGCCGGTGAGGGCGGCCTGCTGGGCCTCGCCCTCTCCCCCGACTACGCCTCCGACCACATGGTCTACGCGTACTTCACCTCGGTCTCCGACAACCGCGTCGTCCGCATGCTCTACGACGCGAAGCGACCGGCCGGCGATCAGCTGGGGGCGCCCGACACGGTCTTCAAGGGCATCCCCAAAGGCATGATCCACAACGGCGGCCGGATCGCCTTCGGTCCCGACCGGCAGCTGTACATCGGCACCGGCGAGAACGGCGACCGGGGGCTGGCGCAGGACAAGAAGTCCCTCGGCGGCAAGATCCTGCGGCTGACCCCGGAGGGCGAGCCGGCCCCCGGCAACCCGTTCCCGGACTCTCCGGTGTACTCGTACGGCCACCGCAATGTGCAGGGGCTGGCCTGGGACGCGAAGCAGCGCCTGTTCGCGTCGGAGTTCGGCCAGAACACCTGGGACGAGCTGAACGCGATCGAACCCGGCGCCGACTACGGCTGGCCCGCGGCCGAGGGCGCGTCCAAGGACGCGAAGTACCGCGACCCGACAGCCCAGTGGCACACCGACGAGGCCTCACCGAGCGGCATCGCGTACGCCGAGGGCTCGATCTGGATGGCGGGGCTGCGGGGGCAGCGGCTGTGGCGCGTCCCGCTGAAGGGCACGGCCGTCTCCGCGGATCCGCAGGCCTTCCTCAAGGGCGAGTACGGGCGGCTGCGCACGGTGGTGGCGGCGGGCGGCGACAAGCTGTGGGTCACCACCAGCGCCACGGACGGCCGCGGCGCCCCGAAGAAGGGGGACGACCGGATTCTGGAGCTGCGCGTGACCTGACCGCCGCCGTCACCCCTCCCCCGCGGTGGGCCTCTCCCCCGCGGTGGGCCTCTCCTCCGCGGGTTCGTCCCGCGCCGGTACCTCCCGCGCCGGCGGCTCCGGTTCGGGCGGGCGGACCACGACCTTTCCTGAGGCGAGGTCTATCGGCCCGCGTCCGGGATCGGCGTCGCCGACGTCCTCCCGGGTCAGCTCCAGCCGGTTCTGCTCGTCCCGGGTGTGCTTGCGGCCCGGTGAGAAGAGTTCCTCGAAGGCGTTGAACATCGCTCTCCTCTGCCGGGTCGCGGTCGGCCTGCCCCGTGTCGCGATTATCGCGCGATCAGCCCGTTTCCGGCCTTCGGCGGGAACAGCCCCAGCCGGTGGGCCACCGCCGCCGCCTCTCCCCGGCCCGACACCTCGAGCTTCGACAGGATGTTCGAGACGTGCACACTGGCCGTCTTCGGGGAGATGAACAGCTCCTCGGCGATCTGCCGGTTGGTGCGGCCGGCCGAGACCAGACGCAGTACGTCGCGTTCGCGGCTGGTGAGACCGAGAGCGGCGAGCGGGTCCGCGGGTCCGGCCGGGGCGTCCGGCGGGCCCGCGACGGTGGTCCGGGGCAGCCGGGCGCGCCGGCCCAGCAGGGCGACGGCGTCGGCGAGCGGACGGGCCCCGAGGTGGACGGCGACCGCGTGCGCGAGGCGCAGAAGCTCGGCGGCCCGCTCGCGTTCGGCGTCCCCGCCGACGGCGAGCAGCGCCTCGGCCGTCCGGCGCCGGACGCGGGCCAGGTCGTAGGGGCGTTCCAGACACTCGAAGGCGGCGACCGCCTCGGACCAGTCCTCCGGGTCGTTGCGGCCCTCCGCGCGGGCGAGTTCGGCGTGGAGCCACAGCGCGTGCGCCTGCCAGACGGGGGCGACTGCGGCGAGCGTCTTCGCCGCCCGACGGATCCGGACCGCCGACCCGGCGCCGGTCCCGGCGACCGCGTCGAGCGCGGAGACCGCGGTGAGCAGCAGGGGCCAGGCGTAGCGCTGGGCGCCGGGCGGGAATCCGACGTCCAGGGCGTGTTCCAGGTGGGACCGGGCGTCGGCGGGGCGGTCCTCGGCCACGGCGAGGGCGATGGCGAGGCGGGCGAGCGGGAGACGGTCCTGCGGCACGTGTTCGCGGAAGCCGAAGCAGCGGTGGGCGGCGTCCAGTCGGCGGCCCGCCTCGGCGAGGTCGCCCCGGGCCAGGGCGAGTTCGGCGCGCAGCGTGGCGTGGACGCCCTTGACGGCCACCCCCCGGGCGATCCGGCCCGCCTCGGCGCTCGCACGGTCGGCCTCGTCCCAGCGGCCCAGCGACAACAGGGACTCCGCGAGGTTGGCCTGCACACACGCCTCGGTGTCCGGCAGCCCCTGCCGTCGGGCGTAGAGCAGTCCCTCCGTCATGATCGCGACGGCTTCCCGGGAGCGTCCGACCGCCTCCAGTTCGGAGGGGAGGTTCACATAGGCGTCGAGCGCGACGGTGGGGATGTCCTCGGCGAGCGCCCGGTCCTTGACCTCGGTCAGCTCGGTGAGACCGGTCTCGATGTGCCCGGCGTCGACCATGAGGATGCCCAGGATCTGGCGGGCCTTGAGCTCGGTCTCGCGGGCGCCGACCATCCGGGCGTACTCCACCGCCCGCTCGGCGGCGCGGTAGGCGTCCGGTCCCGGCACATGGAGCGCCGACCAGCCGGCGGCGTGGGCGAGCACCTCGGCGTGCACCTCGCTGGGCGGCAGGCCGCGCATCAGCTCCTGTGCCCGGGCCAGCTCCTCACGGCCGCTGCCCCGGCCCAGGGAACGCACCAGACGGGAGCGCTGCACCCAGAACCAGGCGGCGCACAGGGGGTCGCCGTCCTCGTCCTCGAGCAGCCGCAGCGCCCGCTTGGCGATCTTCAGCGCGCGTTCGCGTTCTCCGCAGTAGCGGCCCGCGACGGCGGCCTCCGCCAGGAGGTCGAGGTAACGCAGCGGGGCAGCGGGGTCGCGGCCGCCGGGCGTCCCCTCGCGCGGTTCGGGCGGCCCGGACGGGTACGCCTCGGCGTGGTCGACGGGGCGCAGCGCGGCCCTGACCTCCGGCGGGGCGGCTTCCCACAGCTCCATCGCCCGCTCCAGGAGCCGCAGTTGCTCGCTGTAGGCGCGGCGGCGGCGGGCTTCGACGGACGCGTCGAGAACGGCGGGCAGCGCCTTGGCCGGGTCGTGGGCGTGGTACCAGTAGCTGGCCAGCCGCAGGACGCGCTCGTCGGCGGGGACGAGCGTCGGGTCGGCCTGCAGGGCCTCGGCGTAGCGGCGGTTGAGGCGGGAGCGTTCCCCGGGCAGGAGATCGTCGCTCACGGCCTCGCGGACCAGGGAGTGGCGGAAGCGGTAGCCGTCCCCGTCGGGCGCCGCGAGCAGCAGATGGGCGTTGACGGCGGCGCGCAGGGCGTCGATCAGATCGTCCTCGGCGAGCCGGGCGACGGCCTCCAGCAGCCGGTACTCGACGGTGGAGCCGCCCTCGGCGACGATCCGGGCGACGCTCTGGGCGCAGTCGGGCAGCGTCTCGACGCGGACGAGGAGCAGGTCGCGCAGGGAGTCGGTGAGACCGGTGCGGCAGCCCTCGTGGGCGGCGACGGCGAGTTCCTCGACGAAGAAGGCGTTGCCGTCGGAGCGTTCGAAGATGGCGTCGACCTGTGCGGGGTCGGGTTCGCGGGCCAGGATGCCGGCGATCTGACGGCCGACCTCGTCCCGGGTGAAGCGGGCGAGTTCGAGACGCCGCACGGTGCGCAGCCGTTCGAGCTCGGCGAGCAGGGGGCGCAGCGGGTGACGGCGGTGGATGTCGTCCGCGCGGTAGGTGGCGACGACGACGAGGCGGCCGGCGCGCAGGGTGCGCAGCAGATAGGACAGCAGATGGCGGGTGGAGGCGTCGGCCCAGTGGAGGTCCTCCAGGACGAGGACGACCGTGCGGTCGGCGGCGACGCGTTCCAGGAGGCGCGCGACGAGTTCGAAGAGCCGGGCCGTGCCCTCCTCGTCGTGCCGTCCGGCCGTGCTCCGACCGCACTCCGGCAGCAGCCGGGCGAGTTCGTCCTCCTGTCCGGCGGCGGCCGCCGCGAACTCGTCCGGCAGGGCCCGGCGCAGGGCTCGCAGGGCGGTGGAGAACGGGGCGAAGGGCAGTCCGTCCGCGCCGATCTCGACGCAGCCGCCGACCGCGACGACGGCGCCGCCACCGCGGCCCGCGGTCACCGCGAACTCCTCGACGAGCCTGGTCTTGCCGACCCCGGCCTCGCCGCCGACGAGCAACGCCCGGGCCTCTCCCGCGGCGGCCCGGGAGAGCGCGTCGTGCAGGATGTCCAGCTCGTCGCAGCGGCCGACGAAGACGGGGCTGACGGACGTGTTCTCCACGGGGGCGAGCATGGCATGCGGGCGCGAGGGGAGCCCAGCGGATATCGCCGGGCCCCCGGTGGGCGGACGGCCGACCCCCGTGCGGCCGCCCGCCACCGCCGCGGCGGTCACGCCGTCCGGGGGAACCGGAGCCGGCGCAGACGGTGCGTATGGGACTCGGACTCGGCGCCCCCGCTCGCGCGTTCCTCGGCCGCGCGGCGGGCGGCGCGAGCGCCTCGGGCGACGGTGCGGGCGAGCCGCTCGTCGGCGGCCCGGCGGCGCAGTTCGGCGGACCGGGCCTGGTGGAGCTCGTACTCGTACATCGTGTGTCTCCCGGGAGATCGGTTTCGGCTTCGCTTGCTGCGATGCCTCAACCTTCGTCTCCCAGGGGGGTCCGCCACATCGGGAGAGTTCCGCATCTTCGGCGGGCGGCGGGGCCTTAGACGCGCCCGAGGGGCCTCAGAGCCGGCCGTAAGGTGCTTACGGCGGCCCTGAGGCCCCTCATGGTCTCCTGAGATCCCTCGTGGTCCGCGGAGACTCAGGGCGCGGAGGGCAGGCCGAGCAACGCGTCGGTGTACTTGAGCACGGCCAGCAGCAGCCCGATGACGCCGAGCGCGACGCCCGCCCAGGAGACCGACTTGATCCAGGCCGCCTGCGGCCGGGCCGGGCTGCCGAAGGCCGGGCGGGCGAGCACGACGACGCCGGTGACCAGCGCGGTCAGCGCGAAGAGTCCGGCCCACAGGGCGGTGATCTGCCAGGCGTCGCCGTAGATCGCCTGCATCTGCTGGGCGACGCTCAAGCCGCCGGCCGAGGTCTTTAGCTGGCCGACGAGGCTCTGGCGCGCACCGGCGACGGTGCCGACCCAGCTGCCGGTCAGCGACACGAAGCCGAGGACCGCGGAGACGACCGCGCCCGCTCCCTGCCCCACGCCGACGGACTCCGCCCGGAGCGCCTCGGTGCCGTCGGCGCCGTCGGCGTCCTCGGCAGCCCCGGTGTCCTCGGCGTCCTGCGCGGCCTGCGCGTCCTGTGCGGCGGCCTCCCCGGAGTCCGCGAGCTCCCCGGTCTCCGTCGCGCGGTCGTCGGCGTCGGTCTTGGTGACGTCCGCCTTCTCCTCGTCGGTCGTGGCCCCGGCGCCGGTCTCGGCCCCGGCCTGGTCAGCAGTCTTGGTTCCCATACCTCGCACCGTACGGACGCTCTCTGAGAGGTCCCTTAGAGATCGTTGTGAGCGGCGCCCGCGCGAGCGTCGCGCCACTCCTGGGCCAGCACGGACCACACCTCGAGGTCGTGCCGCTCCCCACGATAGGGGTAGGCCTGGCGGCGGACGCCGTCACGGGTCATCCCGAGACGCCGGGCGACGTTCAGGCTGGCCGTGTTCCCGGCGGAGGCGATCCACTCGACCCGCTGGATCCCGCGCTGCTCCACCGCGTGGTCGATCAGGACCCGCACGGCCCGGGTGATCAGTCCGCGCCCGGTCGCGGCGGGCTCCAGCCAGCAGCCGACCTCGCAGTTGGCGGTCGCGGCGTCGAAGTTCAGCAGGAGCGCGCCGCCCACCAGACGGCCGTCTGCCCACAGGCCGTGCAGCGAGCCGGTGTCGGCGGCGCGCATGTCGGCGTACCGCCGCAGGGTCTCCCGCGCGGTCGCCGCGTCGACGGCCTTCGCGCCGAAGGGGACGTACCGGTTGATGAAGTCCCGGCCGCGCTGCAGATGCGTCAGGAACTCCTCGGCGTGCCAGGTCTCCAGGGGGCGCAGCTCGGCTCCGTCGTCACCCAGCGATATCGCGTACATCCGGCCGCGGCTCCCTCTCGAGTTCCTCCAGTGCCCCGGCGAGCCTCTCATGGGCGGCCCGGCACTCGGGCGGCTCGATGCTGATCCGCGGCAGGCGCCGGTCGAGGGCGCGGGGCAGCCACCAGTTGGCGCCGCCGAGCAGGTGCATGAGGGCGGGGACGAGCAGGGTGCGCAGCACGAAGGCGTCCAGGGCGACGGCGGCGGCGAGCGCGATGCCGAACATGGCGATCACCCGGTCGCCGCTGAGCACGAAGGCGAGGAAGACCGAGATCATGATGACGGCGGCCGAGTTGATGACCCGGCTGGTCTCGGCGAGGCCGACGCGGACCGCGCGCCGGTTGTCGCCGGTCTCCAGCCACTCCTCGTACATCCGGCTGACCAGGAAGACCTGGTAGTCCATGGAGAGGCCGAAGAGGACCGACACCATGATCACGGGGAGGAAGGGCTCTATGGGCCCGGCGCGGCCGAGTCCCAGCAGCTCGCTGCCCCAGCCCCACTGGAAGACGGCCACGACGATCCCGAAGGCGGCGGCGACGGCGGCCACGTTCATCACGGCGGCCTTCAGCGGGATGCCCACGGACCGGAACGCGAGCAGGAGCAGCAGACAGCCGAGGCCGATGACGACGCCCACGAAGAGCGGCAGCTTGTCGACGATGACGTCGGCGAAGTCGTCGTAGCCGGCGGTGACGCCGCCGACCTGCACGTCGAGGGAGGTGCCCGCCTCGGCGCGGGGCAGCACCTCGGTGCGCAGCCGGTCGACGAGTTCGCTGGTGTGCTGCGACTGCGGGGCGGACGTCGGGACCACCGTCAGGTACGCGGTGCGGCCGTCGGAGGCGAAGGTCACCGGCGTCACCGACGCCACGCCCTCGGTGGTGCGCAGGGCGGTGTCGAGGTTGTCCAGGGCGAGCCGGTCCTCGGCGCCGCCGACGCGGGTCACCAGGGTCAGCGGGCCGTTGACGCCGGGCCCGAAGCCTCCCCCGTTCCCGGTCGCGCCGGGGCGGGAGTCGCCCTGGGCGAGGAGGTCGTAGGCCTGGCGGGTGGTGGCCGTCTCCGGGCCGTTGCCCTGGTCGGAGGTCCCGAGGCGGAGGGAGAAGGTGGGCACGGCGAGGACGCCGATGACGACCAGGGCGAGCGCGCCGAGGAGCTTGGGGCGGCGCTCCACGAACGCCGACCAGCGGGCGGCGAGCCCGGTCGGCAGCTCCGGCTGGGGCCCGTGTTCGGTGAGGCTGCGGCGTTCGCGGCGGCTGAGGGCCCGCATGCCGATGAGGGACAGCAGGGCGGGCAGCAGCGTCACGGAGGCCGCGACGGTGAGGACGACGGTCAGCGAGGCGGCGATCGCCACGCCGCCCAGGAAGCTCAGGCGCAGGATCAGCATGCCGAGCAGGGCGATGCACACGGTGGCGCCCGCGAAGACGACCGCGCGACCTGTGGTGGTGACGGCGTTCGCGGCGGCCTCGGCGACCGGCAGCCCGCGTTTGAGCCCGCGCCGGTGTCGGGTCACGATGAACAGCGCGTAGTCGATGCCGACGCCGAGCCCGATGAGCATGCCGAGCATGGGCGCGAAGTCGGCGACCGTCATGGCGTGCCCGAGCAGCACGATCCCGGCGTAGGCGGTGCCCACGCCGACCAGGGCGGTGGCGATGGGCAGGGCCGAGGCGGCGAGCGAGCCGAAGGCGAGGAACAGCACGACCGCGGCCACCACCACGCCGACGACCTCGGCGAGATGCCCGCCGGAGGACTCGGTGAGCGCGATCGCGCTGCCGCCCAGCTCGACCTGGAGCCCGTCGGTCTCGGCGGCCTTGGCGGCGTCGACGACGGCCCGGGCCTCGCCCTCGTCGACGTCCTCGGCGCGGTCGTCGAAGGCGACCGTCGCGTAGGCGGTGTGCCCGTCCCTGCTGATCTGCGCCTTGCCCTGCTCGCCGTAGGGACCGGCGACGGAGGCCACGCCGGGCAGACCGGCGATCTTCTCCAGCGTCCGGGTCATGGTCTGTTCGACGTCGGCGTCGCTCACCGAGCCGGCCGCGGTGTGCCAGACGACGGTGTCGCTGTCGCCGCCGAGGTCGGGGAAGCCCTCGGTGAGCAGTTGGGTGGCGCGGCCGGACTCGGTGCCGGGGACCTCGTAGTCGTTGGAGTACGCGGCGCCGGCGACGGCGGCCGCCGTGGCCGTGCCGCCCAGGGCGAGGAGCCAGAGCAGGACCACCAGCAGGCGGTTGCGGACACACCAACGCGCGAGGGCTGCCACAGCTGTGCTCCCGGAGGACGAATTGTGGATCTTTGACCGGGAATCAGCCAGCAAAGAACGTATGAGCGATCTGGGATCACTCTTGCAGGCGGAAAAGATCGAATGACGCGTTCGTGTGTCTTTTCACAAGAGTGGGAGACAGATCACAGGACAATCACGGTGTCCCTGTCGGGCCATGTCAGCCCTGCCATGCCGGTCCGGCCGCGCCCGTCTCGCCGCGCCCGTCTCGCCATGTCCGTCTCGCCGCTCCATCCGGCCGCGCCCGCGTGGCCCCGCCCGTCCGGCCGCGCAGGGCGGCGTCAGTCCGACTGGTCTCCGAGCGCCATCACCATCACGCCGGCGATGAGCAGCCACAGGGCGCGCCGGGTGCGGCCCCGGGCGCCGAGGAACGCGGCGAGCGCGCAGACGGCGGCGCCGAGCGCGTAGGCCGAGGGGACGAGGGCCGGAACGGAGCGGCCGAGGCGCACGAGGGACGCGGCGAGGCCGGCGAGGGTGAGCAGGGCGCCGGCGACGGTCGCCGTCCAGCGGGCCCGCCGGGCCTCCTCGGCGCCGTACGCCTCGTCCGGGTCCTCCATGTCGCTGTGGGCGTCGGAGTCGGTTCGTGCGCTCATGGCGGGCGAGCGTAGCGCGTCCGGCCGGGAACGCGGCCAGGGGTGCACCGGCGAACCGGTGCACCCCTGGTGGCTCGCGAAGGGCTCAGCCCTCGCTGACGCCCAGCTTCTCCAGGATCAGCTCCTTGACGCGGGCCGCGTCGGCCTGACCGCGCGTGGCCTTCATCACGGCGCCGACCAGCGCGCCGGCCGCGGCCACCTTGCCGCCGCGGATCTTGTCGGCGATGCCCGGGTTGCCGGCGATGGCCTCGTCGACGGCCGTGCCCAGCGCCGAGTCGTCGGAGACGACCTTCAGCCCGCGCTTGTCGACGACCTCGTCCGGGTCGCCCTCGCCCGCGAGGACGCCCTCGATGACCTGGCGGGCCAGCTTGTCGTTCAGGTCGCCGGAGCTCACCAGTGCGGCGACCCGGGCGACCTGCTGCGGCGTGATGGCCAGCTCGTCGAGCGCGACGCCCGACTCGTTGGCGCTGCGGGCCAGTTCGCCCATCCACCACTTGCGGGCGGACGCCGCGTCGGCGCCGGCGTCGATCGTGGCGACGATCGGGTCCAGTGCGCCGGCGTTGAGGATCGACTGCATGTCGGTGGCGGAGATCCCCCACTCGGCGAGCAGCCGGCCCCGGCGAACCAGCGGCAGCTCCGGCAGCCCTGCGCGGATCTCCTCGACCCACTCGCGGGACGGGGCGACCGGGACGAGGTCGGGCTCCGGGAAGTACCGGTAGTCCTCGGCCTCCTCCTTCACGCGGCCCGAGGTCGTGGACCCGGTGTCCTCGTGGAAGTGGCGGGTCTCCTGGACGATCGTGCCGCCGCCGTTGAGCACGGCCGCGTGCCGCATGATCTCGAAGCGGGCCGCACGCTCCACGGACCGCAGCGAGTTCACGTTCTTCGTCTCGGAGCGCGTGCCGAACTTCTCGCGGCCGTGCGGCCGCAGCGACAGGTTCACGTCGCAGCGCATCTGGCCCATCTCCATACGGGCCTCGGAGACGCCGAGCGCCTTGATGACCTCGCGCAGCTCACGCACGTACGCCCGGGCCACCTCGGGGGCCCGCTCGCCGGCGCCCTCGATCGGCTTGGTGACGATCTCGATGAGCGGGATGCCGGCGCGGTTGTAGTCCAGCAGGGAGTGGGACGCGCCGTGGATGCGGCCGGTGGCGCCGCCGACGTGGGTCGACTTGCCGGTGTCCTCCTCCATGTGGGCGCGCTCGATCTCCACGCGGAAGGTCTCGCCGTCCTCCAGCTGCACGTCGAGGTAGCCGTTGAAGGCGATGGGCTCGTCGTACTGGGAGGTCTGGAAGTTCTTCGGCATGTCCGGATAGAAGTAGTTCTTCCGGGCGAAGCGGCACCACTCGGCGATCTCGCAGTTCAGCGCGAGACCGATCTTGATCGCCGACTCGATGCCGATCGCGTTGACGACCGGGAGCGCGCCGGGCAGGCCGAGGCAGGTGGGGCAGGTCTGCGTGTTGGCGTCCCTGCCGAGCTCGGTCGAGCAGCCGCAGAACATCTTGGTCTTGGTGCCGAGTTCGACATGGACCTCGAGGCCCATGACGGGGTCGTACGACGCCAGCGCGTCCTCGTACGACACCAGGTCGGTCGTGGTGGTCACGGTGAAACTTCCCTCTCAGCCCAGCAGGACGTCGTCGTCGCCCAGCCGCTTCAGCTCGCGGTAGAGGATGGCGAGGCCGGTGACGATGGCGACGGCGGACACGGTGGCGTCGATCAGGACCAGGGTGTCCTTCTCGGCGCGGGCCTTCTTCAGCCGCTTGGCGACGCCGATCGCGCCGAAGGCGGTGCCGGCGATGGACAGGTACGTGCCGGACTTGGACTTCTTGAAGCCCTTGGCCTTGTTCAGTGCACTCACAGCGACGGAGCCTCCTCGATGAGCGGGTGACCCCACCTTTCCACGAAGGCGGCCTCGACGGCGGCGCCGACCTTGTACAGCCGGTCGTCCTTCAGCGCCGGGGCGATGATCTGCAGGCCCACCGGGAGGTTGTCCTCCGGGGCGAGACCGCAGGGCAGCGACATGGCCGCGTTGCCCGCGAGGTTGGTCGGGATGGTGCACAGGTCGGCCAGGTACATCGCCATCGGGTCGTCGGCGCGCTCGCCGATCGCGAAGGCGGTGGTCGGCGTCGTGGGCGACACGATCACGTCGACCTGCTCGAAGGCCTTCTCGAAGTCCCGCGTGATGAGCGTGCGGACCTTCTGCGCGGAGCCGTAGTAGGCGTCGTAGTAACCGCTCGACAGGGCGTACGTGCCGAGCATGATGCGGCGCTTGACCTCGGGGCCGAAGCCCGCCTCACGGGTGAGGGAGGTGACGTCCTCGGCCGAGCGGGTGCCGTCGTCGCCGGTGCGGCGGCCGTAGCGCAGACCGTCGAAGCGGGCGAGGTTGGAGGAGCACTCGGAGGGCGCGATCAGGTAGTACGCCGACAGCGCGAGGTCGAAGGACGGGCAGTCCAGCTCGACGATCTCGGCGCCCAGCTCCTTCAGCAGCGCGACGGACTCGTCGAACCGCTGGATGACGCCGGCCTGGTAGCCCTCGCCGCGGAACTGCTTGACGACGCCGACGCGCATGCCGTCGACGCTGCCGTTGCGGGCGGCCTCGACGACCGGCGGGACGGGCGCGTCGATCGACGTCGAGTCCAGCGGGTCGTGCCCGGCGATGACCTCGTGCAGCAGCGCCGCGTCGAGGACGGTGCGGGCGCAGGGGCCTCCCTGGTCGAGGGAGGACGAGAAGGCGACCATGCCGTAGCGGGAGACCGCGCCGTACGTCGGCTTCACGCCGACCGTGCCGGTGACGGCGGCGGGCTGGCGGATGGAGCCGCCGGTGTCGGTGCCGATGGCGAGCGGCGCCTGGAAGGAGGCGAGCGCGGCGGACGAACCGCCGCCGGAGCCGCCGGGGATCTTGGAGAGGTCCCAGGGGTTGCCGGTCGGGCCGTAGGCGCTGTTCTCGGTGGAGGACCCCATGGCGAACTCGTCCATGTTGGTCTTGCCGAGGATGACGACGTCGGCGGCCTTCAGCCGCTTGGTGACCGTCGCGTCGTACGGCGGGATCCAGCCCTCGAGGATCTTGGAGCCGACGGTCGTCGGGATGCCCTCGGTGGTGAAGATGTCCTTGAGCGCGAGCGGGACGCCGGCCAGCGGGCCGAGCTTCTCGCCCCGCTCCCGCTTCTCGTCGACGGCGCGGGCCTGCGCGAGCGCGCCCTCGCGGTCGACGTGCAGGAAGGCGTGGACCTTCTCGTCGACGGCCTCGATACGGGCCAGGTGGGCCTCGGTGACCTGGACGGCCGTGAGCTCGCCGGAGGCGATCCTCGCGGCGGTCTCGGCGGCGGTGAGCCTGATGATGGTGACGTTGTCCGTCATGGCGGTTAGTCCTCCCCCAGGATCTGCGGCACCTTGAAACGCTGCTGCTCCTGGGCCGGGGCGCCGGAGAGCGCCTGCTCGGGGGTGAGCGACGGACGGACCTCGTCCGCCCGCATGACGTTGGTCAGCGGGAGCGGGTGCGAGGTCGGCGGTACGTCTTGGTCGGCGACCTCGCTGACGCGGGCGACCGCGCCGATGATGTCGTCCAGCTGTCCCGCGAAGTGCTCGAGCTCTTCGGGCTTCAGCTCCAGACGCGCCAGCCGGGCGAGGTGGGCGACCTCCTCGCGCGTGATGCCAGGCATGCAGCGTTCCTCTGGGGTGGAGTGAGTGTGTGGTCCGGGCCCAATCCTAGGGTGCTGTGCGCCCTGCCCGTGAAACGCTTTCGTCACCGGCCCGCGAGGGCTACTCGTCCGCGGCGGCCGCGGGCAGGGCCGCCCGCGGGCGCTGCCAGCCGCGCGAGCCCCTGGCCCGCAGCCACGCCGTCGTCTCGTCCGCCGGCATCGCGGCCGCCACCAGCCAGCCCTGGACGGCGTCGCAGCCCAGGTCGCGCAGGCGTTCCCAGGTCTCGTCGTCCTCGACGCCCTCGGCGACGACCAGGAGCCCCAGGGAATGCGCGAGGTCGACCGTGCAGCGCACGATCTCCGCGTCCTCGGCGTCGACGGCCAGCCGCGCCACGAAGGAACGGTCGATCTTCAGCTCGCTCACCGGCAGCCGGCGCAGGTGCACCAGGGAGGAGTAGCCGGTGCCGAAGTCGTCGAGGGACATCTTCACGCCGTGGCCGGTCAGTCCGTTGAGGGTGTCGGCGGCGCGCTGCGGGTCCTCCAGGAGGACGTGCTCGGTGATCTCCAACTGGAGCGCTCCCGCCGGCACTCCGTGCCGGGCGAGGCGCGCCGCGACCGATCCCGCGAAGCCCGGCGTGTGGACGTCGCGCGGGGAGACGTTGACCGCGACCGGCACGAACAGCCCCTGGGCCCGCCAACGGGCGACCTGGCCGAGCGCCGTGTCCAGCACGTACTCGGTGAGGTGCGGCATCAGCCCGGACGACTCGGCGATCGCTATGAACTCGTCCGGCGGAACCTTCCCGCGCTCCGGGTGCACCCAGCGCACCAGCGCCTCCAGCCCGGCCACCTGTCCGTCGAAGCGGACCTTCGGCTGGTAGTGCAGCTGCACCTCGTGCGCGTCGAGCGCGCGCCGCAGGTCGCCCAGCAGGCCGAGCCGGTCGGGGGTGTTGGAGTCGCGTTTGGACTCGTACACCTCGACGCCCGTGCGGTCCCGCTTGGCCTGGTACATCGCCACGTCGGCCCGGCGCAGCATGCCCTCGGCGTCGAGCGCGTGCTCGGGGAAGACGGCGACGCCCGCGCTGGCCTCCAGGACGAGCGTGAGTCCGTCGAGGTCGAGCGGCGAGCTGAGGTCGGACACCAGCCCGCGGGCGACCCGGGTCGCCGAGGTCGTGGAGTCGGCGACGGGCAGTAAGACGGCGAACTCGTCCCCGCCGAGCCGGGCGACCTCCGCTCCGCGCGGGAGGGCGAGCTTCAGCCGCTCGGCTATCTGGAGCAGCAGCCGGTCCCCGGCGAGGTGGCCGAGGGTGTCGTTGACCGAGCGGAAGCGGTCGAGGTCGATCAGCATCAGGGCGGAGCGGGCGCCGATGCGCTCGGCGTCGTCCAGGGCGGTCCAGATGCGCTCCAGGAGCCACTGACGGTTGGGCAGGCCGGTGAGCGGGTCGCGCAGCTGCTCCTCGGCGCGGGCGCGGGCCATCCACAGGGTGGAGTCGAGGGCGATGAGCGGGATGGCGAACAGCGGCAGCAGGATCGGCTTGGCCACGGCCACCACGCAGATCAGCGGTGCGATGCCGAGCAGGGCGACCGCGACGAGGCCCTGTCTGACCAGGGCCGTCCGGGCGACGGTGGGCAGTCCGCCGAGGCGGGGCGCGTGCAGGTACCAGAGCAGGACACGGGTGACGGCGAGGTAGGCGACGGCCACCAGGACCACCTGTGGTCCGGTGTAGACCGTCCAACTGTCGGGCGTCCAGGGGCGTTCCACCGAGGGTATCCGTCCGCAGGCCGCGAGCAGCAGGGCGCCCGCGCCGATGCCGAGGATGTCCACCGCGCCGTGCAGGACGCCCTGCCGCCAGCGGTGGCGCCGGGCTATGCCGACCAGGACGACGACGGTGAGGCTGACCATGCCGGCCGGCACCCACCCGTACAGCAGCAGGACGGCGAGGGTGAGCGCGGCGCCGGAGCCGGTGCCGCCCCACCACCGGGCGCGGCCGAGGAGGACCAGGTGGCCGACGACGACGCCGGCGAGGACGGCCAGCGCCCAGCCGGTCGTGCCGGACGGGAAGAGGGCCCGGTGGTCGGTGTAGGCGCGGAAGAACCCGGCGCCGAGGACGAGGGCGGCGACCCCGACGACCGACGCGGGCAGGGTGGGCAGGGACGGCTGACGGCCGGTGTGGGCGCCGGGCGCCCCGAGGGGCGGCGCGGCGAAGCCGCCGGCGTCGGGCCGCGGTGCGGTGTGCGGCACGTACGTCTCCGCGGCCGGTCGCCGCTCGGAGCGCCCCGTCCACCGGTTTCCCCACCGGACGCCGGCCACCCGGCGCCGGCGCAGCCATGACTCCGGGGCGGCGCTCTCGGTCGGTTCCATTCCCGTCCCTCTCACAGCCGGCGGTGCCCACGCCACGCGGCCCGTTGCCCTGACAACCCTGGGCACGGCAGGCGCACGCCTCAACAGTAGGCCGCAGAAGGCTTCCACGGGCAGCGGTCGTCGACGGTTGCCCAATTGCGCCCCGGCCACCCGTATGCATCTGGTATGCGCCAATCGGGTGGCCTTCAACCGCCGTCGCGCCTACTCCTCGGCGGAAAGCGCCACTTCAGCAGCCGCTTCGGGCCCTTGTTCCAGGAGAACGGAGAAGCCGTCCTCGTTCAGAACAGGAACCTTCAGCTGCATTGCCTTGTCATATTTCGATCCAGGATTGTCACCCACCACAACGAAAGATGTCTTTTTCGAAACCGAACCGGTCACCTTCGCCCCACGGGTCTGCAGGGCGTCCTTGGCGCCGTCACGGGTGAAGCGCTCCAGAGTGCCGGTGACGACGACCGTCAGGCCCTCCAGCGGACGCGGGCCCTCGTCCTCCTCGGAGCTCTCCTCCTCCATGCGGACGCCGGCGGCCTTCCACTTGCGGAGGATCTCCTGGTGCCACTCCTCGGCGAACCACTCCTTGAGCGAGGCCGCGATGATGGATCCGACCCCGTCGGTGTTCGCCAGCTCCTCCTCGGTCGCCTGCTCGATGCGCTCGATCGAGCGGAACTCACGCGCCAGCGCCTCGGCCGCGACCGGACCGACGTGCCGGATCGAGAGGCCGGTGAGGACACGCGCCAGCGGGCGGTCCTTGGCCGCCGCGATGTTCTCCAGCATGGCCACCGCGTTCTTCCGCGGCTCGCCCTGCTGGTTGGCGAAGACCGTGGCGATCTTCTCCTCGCCCGTCTTCGGGTCCCGCTTGGGCAGACCGCTGTCCTGGTCGAGCACATAGGCCCGGATGGGCAGCAACTGGTCGACGGTGAGGTCGAACAGGTCGCCCTCGTCGGCCAGCGGCGGCTGCGCGGGCTCCAGCGGGCGGGTGAGGGCGGCGGCGGCGACATAGCCGAACTGCTCGATGTCCAGCGCCTTGCGGCCCGCCAGGTAGAACAGGCGCTCGCGGAGCTGGGCCGGGCAGCTGCGGGCGTTCGGGCAGCGCAGGTCGACGTCGCCCTCCTTCATCGGCCGCAGGGGGGTCTCGCACTCCGGGCACTCGGCGGGCATCACGAACTCGCGCTCGCTGCCGTCGCGCAGGTCGACGACCGGGCCGAGGATCTCCGGGATCACGTCACCCGCCTTGCGCAGCACCACGGTGTCGCCGATGAGCACGCCCTTGGCCTTGACGACGTCCTGGTTGTGCAGGGTGGCGAACTCGACCTCTGAGCCGGCCACCGTCACCGGCTCCACCTGGGCGTACGGCGTCACGCGGCCGGTACGGCCGACGCCCACGCGGATGTTGACCAGGCGGGTGTTGACCTCCTCCGGCGCGTACTTGTAGGCGATCGCCCAGCGCGGCGCACGGGCCGTGGAGCCGAGCCGGCCCTGCAGCCGGATCTCGTCGAGCTTGACGACCACCCCGTCGATCTCGTGCGCCACCGAGTGCCGGTTCTCGCCGTAGTACGCGATGAACGCCCGCACCGCGTCGAGGTCGCCGACCACCCTGTTGTGAGGGGAGGTGGGCAGGCCCCAGGTCTTGAGGAGGTCGTAGGCCTCGGAGAGGCGGGTCAGGCCCTCGTAGCCCTCCAGGGCGCCGATGCCGTGCACGACCATGTGCAGCGGGCGGGAGGCGGTGACGCGCGGGTCCTTCTGGCGCAGCGATCCGGCCGCCGCGTTGCGCGGGTTGGCGAACGGCTTGTCGCCGGCCTCGACCAGACGGGCGTTGAGCTCCTCGAACTTCTCCATCGGGAAGAACACCTCGCCGCGGATCTCCACGAGCGAGGGCACCCCGTCGCCCGTGAGACGCTCCGGGATCTCCGCGATGGTGCGCACGTTGGGCGTGATGTCCTCGCCCGTGCGGCCGTCGCCGCGGGTCGCCGCACGCGTGAGACGGCCGTTCTCGTAGGTCAGGTTGACGGCCAGGCCGTCCACCTTGAGCTCGCACAGGAAGTGGTACGCGGAGGCTCCGACGTCGCGGTGGACGCGCTCGGCCCACGCGGCCAGCTCCAGGTCGTCGAAGGCGTTGTCGAGCGACAGCATCCGCTCGCGGTGCTGGACGGCCGTGAACTCCGTGGCGTACGCGCCCGCGACCTTCTGGGTCGGGGAGTCGGGCGTGCGCAGCTCGGGGTGCTCCTCCTCCAGCGCCTCGAGGGCGCGCAGCAGCCGGTCGAACTCCGCGTCGCTGACGACGGGAGCGTCCTTCACGTAGTACCGGAAGCGGTGCTCCTCGATCTGCTCGGCGAGCTGCGCGTGCTGCTCCCGCGCCTCGCTGGGCACCGTCGTCTCCGCCTGCCTGTCGCCGGCCACCGTGTGTCCTCCCGTCACTCAGGGTCGTCCGCGAGGGATCTCGCCGCCCGGACGCAGTGGGCGAAGGCCCGGCGGGCGTATCCGGGGGAAGCGCCCGCGAGGCCGCACGACGGCGTGAGCGTGACCGCCTCCGCGAGAAGCCCGGGTCGCAGTCCCAGTCGGCGCCACAGCGTCCTGACACCCATGACGCTACCGGCAGGGTCTGACAATGGGGCGTCCACGCCCGGCACGACACCGGCGAAGAGCCGGGTGCCCGCCTCGACCGCCTCGCCGATCACGTCGTCGTCACGCTCGGTGAGGAGCGAGAAGTCGAAGGAGACCGCGGCCGCCCCGGACCGCCGCAGCAGGGCGAACGGGACGTCCGGCGCACACGAGTGGACCACGACGGGCCCCTCGCCGTGCACCCCGACGACGTCCCGCAGCGTGCCCTCCACGACCTGCCGGTCCACCGCGCGGTGCGTCCGGTAGCCGCTGGCGCTCCGCACGTGGCCGCGGAGCACGGCGGTGAGGGACGGCTCGTCGAGCTGGAGCACGACGTCCGCGCCGGGCACCCGTCGGCGCACCTCGGCGAGGTGGAGCCGCAGGCCCTCGGCGAGGGAGCCGGCGAGATCGCGGCAGGCGCCGGGATCGGACAGGGCGACCTCCCCGTTCCTGAGCTCCAGTGCGGCGGCGAGGGTCCAGGGCCCGACCGCCTGCACCTTCAGCTGCCCCTCGTAGCCCTGGGTGTGCTCCTCCAGTGCGTCGAGGTCCTCCCGCAGCCAGGACCGGGCCCGTTTGGTGTCCCGGCCCGGCCGGTCGCCGATCCGCCAGCCGCTGGGCTCCACGCGCGCGTACAGCTCGACGAGCAGGCCCGCGCTGCGGCCGATCATGTCCGCGCCGGGTCCACGGGCCGGCAGCTCGGCGAGGAAGGGGAAGTCCTCGAAGGACCCGGTGACGGTCTTGGCGGCCTCGCGGGCGTCGCCGCCCGGCAGGGAGCCGACGCCGGTGGCCGGGCCGAAACTGAAGTCTGCGTTCACGGGTGAAGCGTACGTAGCGCGACCGACCGTCAGCGCCCCGGCCGTACCGTCAGGTCGTTGATCTCGGCGTCCCTCGGGAGGTCGAGCGCCGTCAGGATCGTCGTGGCCACCGACTCGGGGTCGATCCACTCGGCGGGGTCGTACTCCTTGCCCTCCTGCCGGTGCACCTTGGCCTGCATGGGGCTGGCCGTCCGTCCGGGGTAGACGGAGGTGACGCGGACGCCGTTGCCGTGCTCTTCGGCGCGCAGCGAGTCGGCGAGGGCCTTCAGGCCGTGCTTGGAGGCGGCGTAGGCGGACCAGTCGGGGCTCGCCCGCAGACCGGCGCCGGAGTTCACGAACAGCACCTGGCCGCGCGCGGTGCGCAGTTGGGGCAGGAAGTGCCGGGTCAGTTCCGCGGGGGCGATCAGGTTGACGTTGAGCTGGTGCCGCCAGGACTTCGGGGTGAGGTCGCCGACCGGGCCGAGGTCGACCACTCCGGCGATGTGCAGGAGGGAGTCCACCTGCTCCGGGAGGCTCTGGTGGGAGAAGGCCCAGCTCAGCCTGTCGGGGTCGGCGAGGTCGCCGACGAGCGTCCGTGCGCCGGGGAAGCCGGCCGCGAGTTCCTTCGCCCGGCCGGCGTCGCGCGCGTGCAGCACGAGTTCGTCCCCGCGCGCGTGCAGACGACGGGCGACGGCGGCGCCGATGCCGGAGCCCGCTCCGGTGATCACATGGGTAGCCATGCCCGCCATGCTCGCATCATCGCCGGGTCACCCGATGCCCCGGCTCTCCTCGAGGTAGGCGAGGGCGCCCACCGGCTCCTCCGCGAAGAACACCAGGTCGGTGAGGGGCAGGGGCAGCAAGCCCTCGGACTCCATCCGTCGGAACTGCTCTTTGAGGCCGTCGTAGAAGCCCGCGGTGTTGAGCAGCACGACCGGCTTGTCGGTGTGGCCGTGCTTCTTCAGCTCCAGTATCTCGGTGGCCTCGTCCAGGGTGCCGGTCCCGCCGACCATGATCACCACGGCGTCCGACTTCGCCAGGAGCAGCCGCTTCCGCTCGGCCAGGTCCTTCGCGATCACCATCTCGTCGGCTCCCGGCCGCGCCGACGCGGCGAGGAAGTCCACGGATACCCCGCACAGCCGGCCGCCGGCCGACTGCACGCCGTCGGCGACGACCTTCATCAGGCCGACGTCCGAGCCGCCCCACACGAGGGTGTGCCCGCCCTTGCCGAGCAGTTCCGCGAACTCGCGCGCGGGGCGGGTGTAGCGGTCGTCGAGGTCGGCCGCGGAGAGGAAGACGCAGATACGCATGCCGCCACCGTACGCGGGAAGAACCGCGGGCCTCCGAGTGCTGTGGTGGCATGACCCGAGGACACACGATCACCGTCGAGCTGAGCGACCGGCACGTCAGGGCGGTCCACGACGGCCATGTGCTGGCCGAGACCGACCGGGCGCTCGTCCTGCGCGAGACCGGCTGTCCGGCGCGCTACTACATCCCCGCCGAGGACGTCCGGCTCGACCTGCTGACCCCCTCCGAGACGCACACCTACTGCCCCTTCAAGGGAACGGCGTCCTACTGGTCGCTGCCGGGCGCGCCCGACCTCGTCTGGGCCTATCCGGATCCGAAGCCGGACGTGGCGCCGATCAAGAACCACCTCTGCTTCTACGAAGCCGAGGTGTCGTGACCGATTAGTCGCGTGCTGTGGGGCAGTCTGCTGAAGCATGGACAAGAAGACCACTTCACGCGACGGCACCTCCCTCGCGTACGGACGCACCGGCGCGGGTCCCGCGGTGATCCTGGTGAGCGGGGCGATGTCGACGGGGGCCACGGTGGCGCCGTTCGCCGTGCCCCTCGCCGACCGCTTCACCGTCGTCTCCTACGACCGCAGGGGTCGGGGCGAGAGCGGCGACACCGCGCCCTACGACGTCGCCCGTGAGGTAGAGGACCTGGCCGCGCTCATCGAGGCGGTGGGCGGCGAGGCGTGCCTGTACGGGCACTCCTCGGGCGGCGCCCTGGTCCTGGAGGCGGCGGCGAGCGGACTGCCGCTGCGCGGCGTCGCCGTGTACGAGGTGCCGTACGCCGTCTACGAGGGCGGTGCGAAGGAGCGGGCCAAGTACACCGACGGTCTCACCGAGGCGCTGGAGCACGGTCGGCGCGGGGACGCGGTGGAGCTGTTCCTGCGGCTGACGGGCCTGGCCGAGGAGATGATCCAGGGCGCCCGCCAGTCGCCGATGTGGGCCGGGATGGAGTCGCTCGCCCCGAGCCTGGCTTACGACGACGCGGTGATGGGCGACGGACTGGTGCCCCGGGACCGGCTGGCCTCGATCACCGTGCCCGTCCTGTCCCTCGGCGGCGGCGCGAGCCCCGACTGGATGCGCGAGGCCGCCCGCACAGTGGCCGAGTCGGTGCCGCAGGGCACGTACCAGGTGCTGGAAGGCCAGTCGCACATGGTGGACCCCCAGGCGCTCGCGCCGGCGCTGACGGAGTTCTTCTCGTCCCTCTAGGCGATGGCCCCGCTGTCCGACGGTCCCGCCAGATGGCGGCCGTCACGCGCGTGGTCCGGCGGACGGAGGAGAGTATGCGTACGCTCCGTGATCCGGCCCGGGCTTCGAACAGGTGAAACCCCAGGTCGGTACCGACCTGGGGACAGCTTTCGTGCTTTGGCACAAGGGGGTCGACCCCTGCCTCTCACCGAAGCGAAGCGCTGATTTCCCCGTCGGGGGTGAGCACGACGAACATGCCGTTGCCGTTCATGCCGGCGTCCCGCTGGTTCGCCTCCAGCGTGGCGTAGACGGCACCCCGGTAGACGATCTGTGCGCGGTAGTGGTGCGGGCCCACCTTCGTGATCTTGGCCGTCGAGCCGTCGGGGAGCTTGAAGGAGCCGGGCCCGCTGTGGCCGCCTCCGAACCAGGAGTGCACCTCCCCGTCAGCGGTAAGCACGACGAACATGTTGTTGGCGTTCACGCCGGCGTCCCGCTGGTTCGCCTCCAGCCTGGCGTAGACAGCACCCCGGTAGACGATCTCGATGCGGAAGTGATGGGCCCCGAGCTTGTAGATCTTGCCCGTGCTGCCGTCCACCAGCTTCACGGTGCGCCAGGGCGACGCCGTCGTGGATGTGGCCGTCGCCGTGACACCGGCCCGGTGCGCGGCCGGTGTCGCGGCGAGGGCGGTTGCGGCGGGCGCCAGCAGAGCGGCCGTCAGAACCGTGCCGGTCAGGGCGCGGACGACTGCGCGGCGGGGCGCCTTCCATGTCGACATGCGGGTCTCCTTAGGTGAAGAGTCAAGGGGATGTGAGCCGCAGATCGCCTGTCTCCTCGTGTGCGGGGCCATGAGGATCGACGTCTTGCCTGATCGAACTTATTGATCGTTTTCAGCGGATTCGGCCATTCCCTGTCACAGCGGTGCAACAGGACCGTCGGACCGTCATGGCCTTGGTCGCGATCCTCGCCGACCCCACCAGGCGCGTGCCCTCGTACGGCACGATCGCGCCTGGCCGGGGGCGTCGCCGCGAACCGGCTCGGCGAACGTCGCCTTCAGGAAGCCGTCGAGGTTCGCGGGGGTCGTCCTCGTCGACGATCGTTTGCGCGCGGCCTTCCGTCCGGACCGCCGTGCGAAGCCGGGCGTCGGCTACGGCTGGTGCGTCGGCGAGGAGACGGCTCCGCGCCACAGTCGCGGCTCCTCCTGAGCGAACTGCCGTTCGCGCACGTCCACGTCGGGGAGCGCGAGCCGGACGGCCCGTCGGAAAGCCGATCCGTGGCCGGGGTGCCTGAGGTGGCACAGCTCGTGGATCAGGACGAGGTCCACCAGGGCGACCGGCAGTTGCATCACCGCCCAGTGCACGGTGATCGCGCCGTGCGGAGAACAGGCGCCCCAACGACGGCCGAGGTCTCGCACCTCGACGCCTGCCGGATCACGCACTCCGGCCAGTGTTGCCAGCGGCTGCAGCCGGGCAGCGAGCCAGCGCTCCCCGCAGCTGCTGTACCACTGCACAAGGGGCCTCGCGTCAGCGGCGGCCGACCGCGATCTGGGCAGCTCCAGCCATCCCAGTCTCAGTCGTACGTGACTGCTGCCCCCGTCGGGAGTGAGCTTGAGCCGGTACCGGCGGCCCAGGTAGGCGAAGCTCTCGCCGCCGATCAGGTCCCTGGCCGGTTCGGCCGCTTGCAGGTCCTGACGGCGGCGGACCTCGGCGGCGAGACGCGGCATCCGGCCGCGCACCGCGTCGGCGATCTCTTTCGGATCCGCGCCTGCGGGAATCGCGAAGAGCACCCGGCCGTCCTCGGCGATCTCGATGCCGAGGGTGCGGCGTCGTGGCCGCACGACGACATCCCACCGCCACCCCCTGGGCACGGGGAGATCGGCGATGGCCTGTTCGACGACGGTGGTCACCCGCTCTTCCTACCACTCGGCGACGACATCACCCTGCCCGGCAGCCGTCAGCGGTCACCGAGTCAGGTGCCCCCGCTGTCCCCCTCGTCCGTCTCGTCGCGCGGCTGGTATCCGAGGAAGTACTCGTATCTCTCGACGGCCAGCTCTGTCAGATGGCTCGCGAGGTCGCCGATGTCGTCCCAGTCCATGTCGAGCCAGATCTCCAGCTGCTGGCAGAGTTCGCTGCGCATGCGATTGCGGGCAGGGCCCTGTGTGCGTATCTGCGGACGCCGGACGAGCACCGACATCTCCCTGGTGAGGCCGCGGGCGGCCCGGATCAGATCGGTGCCCGGCGGCCAGGGGTCCCGCCCGGCTTCTTCCGCGTGCTGCTGGAGCAGCCCGAGGACCAGCCGCTCGGTGCGGGAGTCGAGACCGTCGCCGCTCTCCGGCTCGCGCTCTGCCGCGGCCACGTCCCCGACCAGACGCGCCAGGTCGGCTGCGGCCTGTTCGAAGTCGTCCCGCATCCGCGCGATGATCTCTTCGAGTCGGACGCTGAACCGCTGGTAGCCGGCCCGGTCGCCGCCGATCTTCGCGCTGATGCGCAGCTTCAGCGAGCCCGTCATGTACGAGCATCGCGCCCGGGGGTCGGCGTTCGCGTCGACCCGTTCCATGAACTCCGGGTCGGTGAGTTCGACGGGTGGGATCCGCTGCCGGATCCCGGTGGTCTCGATGTGCTGGGAGATGAGCCGGCGCACCTTTGCCCCGTAGCGGCGCGGGCTGAACTGTTCGCGACCGTCGAGGTAGCGGCGTCTGGCCATGTACTGCAGCGTGCCCAACTGGCCTGCCAAATCGCGGTACTTCAGCGCCTCGGGGTCCGGCAGGACCGCGTTGAGCGCGGTCAGGAAGTCGCGGACGCGTTCGTCGAACTCGCCGCGCAGCAGCGGGTCGTCGAGGCGTTGGCCGAGGAATTCCTCCCACTGCGACTCGTCGCCGGGGTCGGTGACGTTCTGCCCGGCCAGGAAGCGGGTGGCCTTCGCTCCGAGGTCTTTCAGGAGGGCCTTGGCGGCGGCGTCGGATCGCAGCAGCAGTCCGTCCCGATCGGGGCTGCGGCCGTCGGGCTGTGGCCCCTGGTAGTCCGGCTGGAGGTGGTCCACCGACACGTTCGGGTAGCCCAGCACATGCCGCAGATGCTCCTGGTCGTAGGAGGCGAGCGAGCGGGCCAGTTCGGGGCCGATGCCCACGTAGTCGACGACCTGGCCCCACTTCTTGGCCGGGTAGGGCCGGTTGGTGCGGGCCACGGCCTGCAGCAGTCCCGCGCCGGACAGCTTGCAGTCCAGGTAGAGGACCTGCTCGACGGGGGCGTCGAAGCCGGTGAGCAGCATCGACTGCACGACCAGGAAGGCCATGGTCTCCGGTGGCGCGCCGCCCTGCGTGTCCGGCGGCGCGGGGGGTCCGCTGTCGGCGGGCAGGTCGAGGTCGACGTTCCATACCTGGCCGCCGCTCGCCGGGGTGCCGATGCCGGAGGGCTGCAGCCCGTGCGTCCTGACGTTCCATGCCGGGTCGGCCGTGACGTCGCGCGGCGGCAGCCCCTTCTTGAAGCGTTCGATGTGCGCGTCCTGGTGGCTCTTGGTGATCCACGGCTGCCATGCCTTCGGGTCGCTGCTGCCTTGCCTGGCCGGGGAGACGACGACGGCCGCGTCGAGGGTTCTCAGTACCTCGCGGTCCGGCAGGAGCATGAGGAGCGCCCGCTCCTCGTCGTCGGCTTCGAGTGCGGCCATGGGGTCGGCGATCAGGGCCGGGTCGAGCGCGTCGAGGCGGGCGACGAGCCGGTCACGGGCGGCTAGCAGCGCGGTGCGGTAGCGGACGGCGGCGAGGCGGGAGACGGTGGCGATCTGCGCCCCGAAGCGGTCGGGCAACGCGTTGCGGGCCCAGTGGTCGAGCATGTGCTCGGCCTTGGCCTCGATCACCGACGGCGCTTCCAGGACCTCCTTGCGGCGGCCGAACCTGCGCAGCACCTCGGCCCGCAGCTTCGGATCGGACGGCACCTTCTCGTCGAACCGGGCGTCGAGGGCTGCCTGCTCGATGACCTCGAGCGGTACGGCGTACGCCTCGTAGCGGACGGGCACGACGGACCGGTCGAGTTCGGCGTCGCGCAGGGTGTAAGTGTCGGCGTACGGGCCGAAGATCTCCTCGCTGCGTCTGCGGTTGAGGTCGATCACCGGAGTGCCGGTGAAGCCGACGAACGCGGCGCGCGGGAGCATGGCCCGCCAGCGGGCGTGCTGCCACTTGTCCTGGCCCCGGTGGGCCTCGTCGACGAGGACGACGACGTGGTGGTGCGGGTTGGCCACCCGGTTCTGCACGTACCCGTCGCCGTCGGCGCCGCCCTCGGCGCCGTCATCGTCGTCGGCGGGGGCGGTGTCGGGCAGGGACTCCTCCCGGCCGTCGTACGCGGTGTCGTCGCGCTGCGCCTTCTGCAGGGTGACGAGGACGACGTCCCCGACGTCCACCTCCAGGTATTTTCTGGCCCGCTTGACGCTCGGCGCGCGATGCACCTTCTCCTCGGTGGCGGCGAGGCTTGCCCGGATCTGCTTCTCGAGGTCGATGCGGTCGGTGACCACGACCACCTTGTGCGACTTCAGAGCGGGACGGCTGCGCAGGTGCCGGACCAGGAACGCCATGGTCAGGCTCTTGCCGGAGCCCTGGGTGTGCCAGACGACACCGCCCCGGTGACCGACGGCCACGCCGGCCGCCGCCTTCCGGCCCCGCTCCTCCAGCTTCCGGGTGAGCGCCTTCACCGCTTTGAACTGCTGGTGGCGGCCGACCAGTTTGACCGTACGGTGACCGCTGCCGAGCCGGGTGGTGAAGTCCCGTACCAGGTCGAGCAGGTGGGAAGGGCGCAGCATCCCGGCAACGAGGATCTCCTGGTCGGCGAGGGCGGCCGACCCAGGCTTGTGCACCTCCTCGCGTACGCGGTCCTCACTCACGGGCGCGACCGTGCGCCAGGGGGCGAAGTGCCGGGGTTCGGCGGTGACCGTGCCGGTCTCGGCGTGGTCGCGGTCGGTGGCGACCAGGACCTGCGCGAAGCGGACGAACTCAGGTACGGCGGCCGGGGAGTTGACGCCCGCGTATCGCAGCACCTGGTCCACGGCGTCGTCCAAGGCGGCCCGCACGTCTCCCTGAGGGCCGGACACCACGGGCGCCTTGCACTCGATCACCACCCACGGCAGCCCGTTCACGAACAGCACGAGGTCGGGCGTGACGGGAGCGGCGTCCCTCCGCTCGACCCGGAACTGCGAGACGACGAGCAGGTCGTTGCCGCCGCCGGGAGTGTCCGGGCGCTCCCCGAACTCGCCGTCCCAGTCGACGAGTCGTACGTGTTCGGGGTCGCCCTTCGTCCAGCCCGGCAGGGTGCGGGCGTTGAGGCCCTTGCGGAGGAGGTCCGTCACCTCCAGGTTCCCGGCGACACCGTGCTCCCTCGGTCCCTGCCCCGGCGCGGTGCCCTGGACCAGGGCGAGGAGGCGGTCGAGCTGCGCGTCGCTCAGCCAGGGTTCTCCGTCCGACGGCCTCGGGTTGATCCTGGCCACGGCGGCCTTGAACCGGTCCGCGTACACGACAATCTCGAAGCTCGTACGGTCCGAGGCGCGCGACGCGGTGGCGGGTCCGGCGGCGGGTCCGCCCCGGAGATGGGTCCAGCCCATCGCCTTCAGCTGCTCGATCAGCGGCCGCTCGGTCCTGACGTACTCCGGCTGCTCCGCCACGCCTGTCCTCCCCGGCCACCGGCCTCGATCCCCGCCCCCCGGCAGGCAGGACAGGTGATCGAAACTCTATCGGCGGCCGGTGAGCGTGGCGCGTGGTGCGCGCGGATCAGGCGGCGAGCACAGGGGAAGGTGGCCGGAAATCACCTGCTCCTTGCTCAGAGGCTCGTGGTGTCCAGGACGATCCCGAAGGGCTCGGGCAGGGTGACCGGGGTGCCGAAGGGGTGGGGGCCGTCGGCCTTGGTGTAGCCGAGTCCGCCCGGCTCGGAGAACAGGGTGAGTTCGCGGTTCTGCCGGTCGACCAGGAGGTACAGCGGAGCACCGTACTCGGCGTAGCGCTTGCGCTTGGTGACACGGTCCGTGTCCCCGTTGGACTTCGAGGTGACCTCGACCGCCAGAAGCGTCAGGTCCGGGGTGACGATGATGTTGTCGTCCTGCGCGAGTTCCTCGGGGACGACGGCGATGTCCGGGACGTACCAGTTGGGCGAGCCGGGGAGGTCGATGTCCCCGGAACCCTCGACACAGCCGAGCTCGTCGACCCGGTCCTCGATCTGACGGCGAATGACCCGTGTGGCGCGTTCGTGGTCCCAGGTCGGCGGCACGGGTTGGATGATCCCCTCGATGATCTGTACGCGACTGCCGGCCATGTACCTGATGGCGTGCTTCAGGGCCCGCTCGTGATCGATGTCCGCGTACCTGTCGTTGGGCTGCGGGTGAGTGCTCATGGCGTCGTCGCCTCCTCTCGCGGAACGGCGTGACCGGTGTACCACGGACGCGGTGACTCCTGAACCGGGACGCCGGCGTGTTCCCCGTAAGGGTGATGAACACTGCCGGCGCCGGTTGCGGGGCGGTACGGCACCGGGTGTACGGGTCAGGCCGCGAGCACCGGGGGCGGTGGCCGGAAATCACCGCCGAGGGCGAGCTCGAACCAGATGGTCTTGCCGCCCGGCCCTCCGTTCGGCCCGTCGACGTACCCGCAGCCGCCCCACCGGTCGGCGAGACTCTCGATGATGGGCAGCCCCCGACCGCAGAGAGCGAGAGCGGCGGGGTCGGGCATCGCCACGCCGGGCGCGAACGGAGGCAGATCCGGACTCGCGTCCCAGACGCTGACACGCAGCGCGGGGCACAGCCAGTGCATGCGGACGATGACCGGGCCCTTGGTGTGCCGCACCGAGTTGGTGGCGAGCTCGCAGGTCAACAGCTCGGCCCGGTCGGCGAGTTCACCGATTCCGTGGGCGTGGAGCACGGCACGGAGGGTGCCCCGAACGATCCGGGGGCCGCGTGGGTCGCAGGGGAAGTGGATCTCGTACACCCAGGGGGCGGTGAACGGGATCGGGGAGGGGTGGTCGCCGTAGCTGACGTCGTAACTGACGGGGCGGGTCGGCTCGTTGCCGGGTGCGGTGCTCGGGTCGTTACTGCTCACGAGGGTGTACCTCCGTGGTGCGGAACGGGATTGCGGTTCGGTCCTGCGAAACGGGTTCACGCTGTGACGCCGGTCGCGAACTGCCGGACGGCGGTGGCAATGCCGGGACCCTGCCTTCCGGAGGGCAGGGGGGCCGGTGCGCTTCCGCTGGGCGGCGGGAACTCCAACGGCACGATTAACAAGGTACTGCAAGATCACATAACGTTGCTACGCGATTACACAGAAGAGTTAACCTTTGGATTCCGGTGGACCGTGAGCCATCGACTCGGCACACTGTGCGCGAGCACATGGAGAGGCCTTATGTCACCTCGGCAGACCCCGACCATCCTTCAACGCAGGTTCGGTACCGAGCTGCGACGGCTCCGCGAGGCGGCAGGTATGTCCGCGCCCACAGCCGCCGGACTGCTCGGCACGGACCGCACGGTCATCTCGAACGTCGAGGCCGGCCGCTTCGGCATCAGCGAGGAACGCCTGCGCCGCCTCGCGAGCATCTACGAGTGCGACGACGCCGACCTCATCAACGCCTTGGCGGACCTGACCGGCAGTCGCAAGACCGGCTGGTGGGAGGAGTACCGGGGCAAGATCCCGCCTGGTTTCCTCGACGTCTCCGCGCTGGAGGATTACGCCGTCGGCTTGCGCACGGTGCAGATTGCGCACCTGCCCGGCCTGTTCCATACCGAGGAACACGCTCGCGCCATCTTCGAGCTGTTCTTCCCTCCACTCGCCCGCCTGGAGATCGAGCTGCGCGTGGCACACCGCCTGGCGCGCCAACGTGTAGTGACCGGTGACGCGCCCATCTCCTACTCGGGTGTCATCCACGAAGCGGCCCTGCGCATGCAACTCGGCGGTCGCGATGTGGCCAGGGCCCAGCTCCAGCACCTGCTGGAGTCCAGCGAACGCCACAACGTCACGCTTCGCGTGGTCCCCTTCGAAGCAGGTGGCTTCCCCCTGCTCGGGGACTCCTCCGTCCTGTACGCCCAAGCACCCAATCCCCACCTGGACACGGTCCATATGGACTCCCCCGCAGAGCCCGTGTTCATCGACTCACCAACCCAACTGGCGAACTTCCGGACCCGGCTGGACATGGCGGAGAAGGTGGCGTTGACTCCCACCAAGTCCAGGGACTTCGTCCGCAAGATCGCAAGAGAACTGTAAGAGGTGTCTCACGTGCCCGGCCCGCAGTGGTTGAAGTCGTCATACTCCGACTCCGGTGGCAACAACTGCGTTGAGGTCGCCTCGGTACGAACAGGCGTTGCCGTGCGGGACAGCAAACGCCCGGCGAACGTGATCGTCACGGGCCGGGCGTCATTCGGTGCGCTGATCGAAAGCCTCAGGTCCGGTTCACTCGGGACCGGCCGCTGAGCAGGTCTTCGATCACGCCTTGCTGGATCGTGCGGAGCTTGGCGATCTGCCCGTGCAGAGAATCAACTGCGCGGATTCCTGTACGCCAGGTCTCCACGACCTTCCGCTGCTCCTCAATGGGCACCACCGGGAACGGGACATCCGCCAGCAGTTTGGAGTTGATCGTGTAGAGCCCGGAACTCGTAGCGCACCGGCTGATCCAGTAGGAGCGAACAGCCTCCGAGTTCAGCCACAACATCGCGAACTCCGGTACGACCTCGTCACGGTCGAACCTGAGCCGGAAGAGGTGGTTCTGGTAGAGCAACCCCTCTTCGGCAGGACCAACCAGCGCAGCACGACCGATTTGCTCCGGATTTGCATGTCCTTCGACGACCAGGACGTCACCGGCCTCCAGTTCGTACCTGGGACGGTCGTTACTGGTCGACTCCAGGGAAGCGACGTCGGAGGTGTCGATCCATCCCATCCGCACATTGGCCACACGCAGGTAACCAGTGGTCCGCTTCTGGGGTGCGCGATGCGCCCCCAGCGTGATGCCGGGATCACAGGAGATCATCATCGTCTCCAGGGTCGTACCTGAGCTGTCCTGACTCCGAAGTAGTGCAGACACTGCGGCCGAGAGCAGGGTGCTCCGCTTTTGCGCGACTCGTTCGAGGTCCCCGATCCGCCGCTCGAACGCCTCGTGCGCGGCGACGATGTCGCGTTGTTCGGGCAGAGGCAGGTGTGGAATCTCCAGCGCTCGAACGTCGGCTTGCGAAATGTTGTTCTGGCCTGTTCCACCGTTCAGCAGGTTTCCGATCTGTCTCCGGACGCCCGAAGTTCCGAGCAGGATTGCCAGATAGACAGGGTCAACCGCCGCCAGGTCAGGAACGAGTCGCAGCACCTTGTCGGACAGCATGAGCCTAGGACGAGTCACAGCGACGTAGCACGAAACGCCCACCAGAGAACGCGCACCATTGGCCCGTGCGAGCAAGACGTCGCCTTTCTTGACCTCCAGCTCCGGGCGTGGAACGTACCCCACCGGCAGGCGCTTAGCCTCGCCGCCCATGAACCGGCCCGACGTCACCGCGCTTACCTTTATGACACCCCATTCATCGACGTCAGGCTGCTCCGCGTCGCATGCAGGACTCCACCCAGACTCGATGCTGGTCAACACCGACCACAAACGGGTCAAACCATCACCTCTACTCCGGATTTCAGCGCCCATACCCCAACACCCCCAACCACTCCGCAAGCCCCGTCGCCGCGTCCCCGCTCTCGCCCTCCAGGTCCGTCAGCGACACCTCATACTTCTCGGCCCAGCGCCGGAACGAGGCGATGATCTCGCGGCGGCCCGTAGCCATCGCAGCGTCCAGGCGGTCGGACAGATCACGGCGGAGGACCGCCAGGACGACGCTCTCCGGTCCGCCCTCCTCGGCCTGCTTCAGGTCCGCCGCCGCCTTCAGGTCCGACAGGAAGCTGTCGTCCAGTTCCTTGCGCTTCTTGCGCGCCGCCGTCAGGGCCTTCTTGGCCGCCGTGAACGCCTTGTCCAGCGCGGCGAGTTGAACCAGGTCCACCGACTCCGCCGGTTCAGCGGACTCGGACTCGTCGTCCATGTCCGTACCCGCGTCCGCCACCGCCGACCTCGCCTCCGCCGCCGTCTTCGCCGCGGCCTCCGCCTCCGCGAGAGCCTTGTCGGCCGCCTTGACCAGCTCCAGGAACTCCGGGATCAACTCCCGTACCACCGGCTGGTCGAGGGCCCGGCGGCGCTCCGCCGGGGAGACCGTCGAGCGCTTCGCGTCCTCCGCGCCACCCGGGACCGCCGGGTCGACGATCGCCTCGACGGAGTCGACCCAGCCCACAAGGACCCGCTCGAAGCCGCCCGCCGCGAGTGCCTTCATGTCGTAGCGGTTCTCCGTCCACCACGCGGCGATGATGCCGGCGGTGGTGAACTCGTCGAGAACTCCGGCTCCACCGACCGCGGCCGTGAACCCGTCGAGGAGCCCGCTGCGGAGGTCCATCAGCTTCCGGTCCGCCGCGAGCTGTGCGAAGAGGCCAGAGCTCTTCGACCACCACTCGTCGTACGTCTCGCGCAGCTCCGACTCCCGCTCGTATGTCAGCCGGGGAATGCGGGCGGCCGTCGCCTCCGCGCCCTCTGGCAGGAAGTCGTAGTACCCGCGTGAGTCATCACCCGTGTCACCGTCCCGGCGCGCGAACAGCGAGCCGGCGTCGACTCCGTACGCCTTGAACAGTCCCTCCTTGGCGGCGACTTCGGCGACCGGCACGCCGCCGTACAGATGCGCCCGTACGTCCTGCGGCTCCGCGGGCGGTGAGTTGTCCACCCAGCGGCGGATGTTGAAGTTCGCCTCGGGGACGCCCTTCGCGTCGGGGGCGAGGAGTTCGTCGCGGTGGACCTCGCGCGAGTAGCCGTCGATGAGACGCCATTCGCGGAAGACCGTGACGATCTTCTCGATGTGCTCGGGGCCGAGTTCGTTCTGGTTGCGGCCGGGCGTGAAGTCCCGGTCGGCGTTGATGAAGAGGACCTTCTCCAGGCGCTTCGAGTCGGTCTTCCCGTGCGGGGGCCGCAGGATCAGGATGCAGGCCGGGACGCCCGCGCCGTAGAACAGGTTCGGGCCGAGGCCGATGACGGCCTCCACGCAGTCCGCGCGGAGCATCCCGACGCGGATGTCGCGTTCCTTGCCGCCCCGGAACAGCACCCCGTACGGCATGACGACGGCCGCCCGTCCGCCGTCCTCCTCCAGGACGGACACCATGTGCTGGACGAACATCAGGTCGGCCTTCTTGCCGCTCCCGGGCGTCCAGCCCCAGTGCATCCGCTTGCCGTGGTCCTCGTCGGCCTTGGCTACGGCGTCCTCGTCGTACGGGAGCGAGAACGGAGGGTTGGACAGGATCGCCGAGAACTTGCGCAGCCGCCCGTTCTCGTCGAGGTGGAGCGGTTCGGCGAGCGTGTCGCCGTGCTGGAGGTCGAAGGTGTGGATGCCGTGCAGGACCATGTTCATGCTGGCCATGGACCAGGACGGGCCGTTCTTGTCCTGCCCGTTGACCGACAGTTCCTCCGGATTGCCGCCGTGTTCCTCGACGTGCTCGCGGGCCGCGATCAGCATGCCGCCGGAACCCGCGCACGGGTCGTACACCGACTCCCCGGGCTGTGGGTCGACCAGGCGCACCATCATCCGCACCACCGACCGCGGCGTGTAGAACTCGCCGCCGCGCTGGCCGGCCGAGTCCGCGAACCGGCCGAGAAGGTACTCGTAGGCCGCGCCCAGCATGTCGGGGAACTCGAAGTCCTCGTTGCGCAGCCGGTAAAGGCTGAAGTGCCGGATCAGTGAACGGAGTTCGGGATCGGTGAAGCGCGGCTTGGTACCGACCACCTCGTTGAAGCTGATGTGCGAGGCGATGCCCGCGAGCAGGTCGTTGCCCTCCTGCAGCGCCACCAAAGCCTCGTCGAGGCCCTGGCCGACCTTCTCGGTCAGGGCCATGATGCCGGGCGCCGGGCTCTGCGGCGTCTCCGGGTCGTGGTGCGGTCCACGCCACCAGCGCGCTCGCGGCGGCACGTAGAAGACCCGGGGATAGGCAGCCGGGTTGTTCGCCTTGGCCAACGCCTTCGCCTCGTCGCCTCCGGTCTGCGCGAGGCGCTCCTCGTACACCCGCTTCCACTCCGGCTCGAACTCGTCCGAGGCCCGCTTCAGGAAGAGCATCCCGAAGATGAAGTCGCGGTACTCGGAGGCGTCCATCCGGCCGCGCAGGATGTCGGCGGCCGAGAAGAGATGGCGTTCGAGCTCGGGCAGGGTGATTCTGGCCACGCGCTGATCCTTCGTACGGGAATGGAGGTGCTACGGAAGGTTAGACGGCCCGCCGGTGCGGGAGGTAACCCGCGCGGAAACGGTCATCCGCCGCTGTACACCGAGGGGCGCGGCCGTCGCTCACACCTTCACGATGCCGAGACTGACCAGGAGCCGCCACACGTCGGTGGACGGGTCGCGGCTCAGGACCTCGCAGTTCTTGGCGTGCCCTGAGCGGGCGGCCCGTTCCTTCTTCGAGCGACCGTACTTCGGCACCTCGAACGTGGCGTTGGCCGGCTTGCACGAACCGTGCTCGCACTGACCGATCAGGGCCCGCGCGTGCTGCACCGCCGCCTTCTCCTTGTCCTTCAGCGCCTTGGTGCGGGCATCACTCAGCCCCTTGTCGGGCTTGTCGAACCGCTTGTACGCGGGGTCGGCCCTGCGCAGCTTCTCCAGGACGTGAGTGTTCTTCGCCGCGCCCTGTGCCCCGCCGAACGGCTGGAAATGCAGCAGCAGCCACAGCTCGAAGGAGGGGTGGGAGAAGCAGACCTCGGTGTCGGACGCCGCTGCGGCCTCGAAGGCCTCGTGGATGTCATGGTGGCTGTCGCGGTCGAAGAGCACCCAGGTCTCGTCCTCCCCCTGGGCGGCCTCGACGACCGCCTTGACGGTACGGGACGGAATCAGGCCGTCGGTCTTGCGGACCGGTTTGATGGTGAAGGGGGGCCGGCCCGTCTCACTGTCCCCGCTCCCGAACTGCTTGTTGAGGTACCGCAGGTAGTCGTACTCGGTCACCTCGCCCTCGCACCCCACGTACAGCACCCGCTCGCGGCGTGAGTACTGCGAAGGAGGCGCCTGCGGCGGCGTCAGCGTGCTCGCCGCGTCCTTCTTCGACCTGCGCCTGCTGCTCATGCTGCGTGCCCACCCCGTTCACTCACGCCGTCGCTGCCGCCTTCTCCTCCAGCCAGGACACCTCGCGGGCGATCTCGCCCGGGGTCACCCGGGGCACCCCTCCGTACCGGCCGCGCAGATAGCCCCGCTCCAGGTCCTCACCCGCCTCAGGGTGGGCGGCGACCAGCGGATACAGCTCACTCGCGCCGGACTTCGTCTTCGCGGTGAGCCACACCTGATCACGGCCGAGCGGACGGTCGAGCACGGCGTTGCCGAGCAGCGTGGCGTCATGGGTGGTGAAGATCAGCTGGGCGCCCTTGGCATTGGCCTTACGGTCCTGGAAGAGACGGACGACCTCGGCGGCCAGCGTCGGGTGGAGACTGGAGTCGAGCTCGTCGACCAGCAGCGTCGTCCCGGTGTCGAGGACGGTGAGCATCGGGCCGAGGAAAGCGAACCACGCGTGCGTACCGAAGCTTTCCTCGGTGAGGAAGTCCAGGGCCACCGCTTCCGTCCCTTCCGTCCGGTGCCGAAGGGAGACCGCGCCGGTGTCCGGGTCGAGGTCGAAGCCGCTGACACCCAGGTCCGCGGCGGCCAGGAGCTGGACGAGTCGTTCGCGGTAGCCGGTGTTGTCGTGGACTTCGGTGAGGCGGCGCTTGGTCCAGTCGGTGCGGTGGCTGATGTCCTCACCCGGGGTCATCAGCCAGAGGTTGTTCAGGAACCAGCGGTGCAGGGCGGACAGTTGAGGGTCGTTGAGGGTGGCCGCGGTGGAGAGGAAGAGGGCGTTCGGCCGGGTGAGCGCTACCAGGTCGTCGCGGCGGCCGGTGAAGGCCGGACTCTCGAAGAGGAACTCGTGGCCGTCCTCCGCCGGGCGGTCCGCCTCCCTGTCGAACCAGACCTGCCGGATGCCGCCCGGGTAGGCGTGCAGCCATTCGGCCTCGACCCGGTCGTCGGAGAGTTCGAAGCCGTACGTGTAGCGGACGGGGGTGCGCGCGCCGAGGACCAGGTCGACCTCGAAGAGGGTGGTCTCCTCGGCGCTGGCGGCGTCCAGCTTGAAGGGCTGCCGGTGAGGCACCCCGGGATACTTGGCCCAGTCCGCGAAGGAGGTGCGGACCGCCTCCCGCATGGCGTGGAACGCGCTGAGCAGGTTGCTCTTGCCGGAGGCGTTCGCACCGAAGATCCCGGCCACGGGCAGCACCGGCACGTGCCCGCCGCCGTCCTGAGCGATCCCGCTGTCACGCGCGACGCTGTCGGAAGCGTCAGCACTGCCTGCTGCTGCGACCAGTGTCAGCTCGGCCTCGTCCCGGATCGAGCGGTGATTCGCCACTCGAAAGCGCAGGAGCACCGTCCACCTCCCGAAGGGGCGGGTAGCTCCCGCCGCCGGCTCACCCTGGTGCGGACCTTCCGCGACAGCCAGCCTATGCCGGGCGGTAGGACCATGCCAGCTCCTTCAAGCCCTCGATGATCAGGCCGTGGCAGTTTCCCGGCGAGTCGTCGTCGCGATCGTCGCCGAACCCACCACGCGTGTGCCGTCGTACAGCACGATCGCCTGACCGGGCGCCACGCCCCGGACCGGCTCGGTGAACGTGACCTGAAGGCGGTCGTCGACGAGTTCGGCGGCCACCTCGGTCTCGCCGCCGTGGGCGCGCAGCTGGGCCGTGTACACGCCGGGGCCGGTGGGGGCGGCGCCGCACCAGCGGGGCTTGATCGCGGTCAGCGCGCCGACGTCGAGGGAGGCGGCGGGACCGACCGTCACGGTGTTGTTCACCGGGGAGATGTCGAGGACGTAGCGGGGCTTGCCGTCGGCGGCGGGGGTGCCGATGCGCAGGCCCTTGCGCTGGCCGACGGTGAAGCCGTACGCGCCCTCGTGAGTGCCGATCTTCGTGCCGGACTCGTCGACGATGTCGCCCTCCGCCCGGCCGAGCCGCTTCGCGAGGAAGCCCTGGGTGTCGCCGTCGGCGATGAAGCAGATGTCGTGGGAGTCGGGCTTCTTGGCGACGGCGAGGCCCCGCCGCTCCGCCTCCGCGCGGATCTCGTCCTTGGTCGTCACCGTGTCGCCGAGGGGGAAGAGCGCGTGGGCGAGCTGCCGGTCGTCCAGCACGCCGAGCACGTACGACTGGTCCTTCGCCATGTCGGAGGCGCGGTGCAGTTCGCGCGTGCCGTCCTCGCGGACCAGCACCTTCGCGTAGTGGCCGGTGCACACCGCGTCGAAGCCGAGCGCGAGCGCCTTGTCGAGCAGCGCGGCGAACTTGATCTTCTCGTTGCAGCGCAGGCACGGGTTGGGGGTGCGGCCGGCCTCGTACTCGGCGACGAAGTCGTCGACGACGTCCTCGCGGAAGCGGTCGGCGAGGTCCCAGACGTAGAACGGGATGCCGATGACGTCGGCGGCGCGACGGGCGTCACGCGAATCCTCGATGGTGCAGCAGCCCCGCGCGCCGGTGCGGAACGACTGCGGGTTCGCGGAGAGCGCGAGGTGGACGCCGGTCACGTCGTGGCCGGCTTCGGCCGCGCGGGCGGCGGCGACGGCGGAGTCGACCCCGCCGGACATGGCGGCGAGTACGCGAAGGGGGCGGGGGCGCTGCGAGGTCTCAGTCATAACCCTTTCAGGGTACGGGTCGCCGGGAACCCGGACCCGCGAGTATCCGTTGACGATCTCGAGGGACCGGCCCTGTCCGACGGACCGGGCCCGAGGAAGGACGGGTCATGGGGGCGACACGAGGTGACTCCGACCGGCGGATCGGGCGGCGCGCGCTGCTGATCGGCGGCGCGGCGGCGGCCGTCGGCGTCGGCGTTCTGGCGCGTGAGGAGCTGACGCGGCTGTACTGGCGGCTGCCCGGCGTGCGCAAACAGCGGGTGGAGGGCGCGGTCGACTTCGGGGGCGCGCGCTGGACGCCGGCCTCCGAGGCGAACTTCCGCTGGGCGGACCGGCCGGACGACTACGGGATCGACATGGTCGTCATCCATGTCACGCAGGGAGATCTGGGGAGCGCGGTCAAGGCGTTCGAGGACCCGGGGCACCGGGCGGCGGCGCACTACATCGTCGCCAAGGACGGCCGCGTCACGCAGATGGTCCGCGAGCTGGACGTGGCGTACCACGCGGGCAACCGCTCCTACAACGAGCGCAGTGTGGGCATCGAGCACGAGGGGTTCGTCGACCGGCCGCAGGACTTCACGGACGTGATGTACGCCGCGTCGGCCCGGCTGACCGCCGCGGTCTGCCGCCGCTACGACATACCCGTGGACCGGGAGCACATCATCGGGCACGTGGAGGTGCCGGGCACGGACCACACCGATCCGGGCAAGCACTGGGACTGGGAGCGGTACCTGCGGCTCGTCGCCGCGGCGCAGACGGCCGACGACCGGCGCCGGACCTGACCGGGCCGCTCACCCTTGCAGCCGTGAACGGCGGACCGGCATCGCGCGGCCGCGGCGGACGCGGCGAAACTCGGCGACGCCGAGGGCGGCAGGGCCGCGGGGAGCAGGACGGCCGGACCCGAGGGGGCGTAGGGCGGCAGGGCCGCGAGGGGGCTCAGTCGCCGGGGGTCATGTGAGCCCCGCCGCACGGGCCCGCTCGACCGCGGGGCCGATGGCCTTGGCCACCGCTTCGACATCGGCCTCGGTGGAGGTGTGGCCGAGGGAGAAGCGCAGGGTGCCGCGCGCCAGGTCGGGGTCGACGCCGGTGGCCAGCAGCACATGGCTGGGCTGGGCGACCCCGGCGGTGCAGGCGGAGCCGGTGGAGCACTCGATGCCCTGGGCGTCCAGCAGCAGCAGCAGCGAGTCGCCCTCGCAGCCGGGAAAGGTGAAGTGCGCGTTGGCCGGCAGCCGGTCCACGGGGTCGCCGCCGAGGATCGCGTCCGGGACAGCCGTGCGCACGGCGTCGATCAGTGCGTCGCGCAGCGCGCCGACCTCACGGGCGAACCACTCGCGCCGCTCGGCGGCGAGGCGTCCGGCGACCGCGAAGGAGGCGATCGCGGGGACGTCGAGGGTGCCGGAGCGGACATGGCGTTCCTGCCCGCCGCCGTGCAGGACGGGGACGGGGGTGTGCTCGCGGCCCAACAGCAGGGCGCCGATCCCGTACGGGCCGCCGATCTTGTGACCGGAGACCGTCATGGCGGCGAGCCCGGAGGCGGCGAAGTCGACGGGGACCTGGCCGAAGGCCTGCACCGCGTCGGCATGCAGCGGGACGTCGAACTCGGCTGCCGCGTCGGCCAGTTCACGGACCGGCAGGATCGTGCCGATCTCGTTGTTCGCCCACATCACGGTGGCCAGGGCGACGTCCTCGGGATTGCGTGCGATCGCGTCGCGAAGGGCGTCGGGGTGGACCCGTCCCTCGGCGTCGACCGGCAGATACTCGACGGTGGCGCCCTCGTGCTCGCCGAGCCAGTGCACGGCGTCGAGCACGGCGTGGTGCTCCACGGGGCTCGCCAGGACACGGGTGCGGGCCGGGTCGGCGTCACGGCGGGACCAGTACAGGCCTTTGACCGCGAGGTTGTCGGCCTCGGTGCCGCCGGAGGTGAGGACGACCTCGCTGGGGCGGGCGCCGAGCGCTTCCGCGAGGGTCTCACGGGCTTCCTCGACCGTGCGGCGGGCCTGCCGGCCTGCTGCGTGGAGGGAGGAGGCGTTACCGGTGATGCTCAGGTGCGCGGTGAGCGCCTCGACCGCCTCGGGGAGCATCGGCGTGGTCGCGGCGTGGTCGAGGTATGCCATGGTGGCCCGATTCTACGGGGACCGGGTGGCGCCTCTCGCTCGCAGGTGCGGCCCTCGCGGTCAGAAGCTCCAGGAGACCGTCGAGTCCGCCTGCATGAACGCGACCAGGACGAGCAGATCGGCGACGCCCAGGGCGAGGCCGAGGTAGGCGCGGCCGCGGCGGGCGGTGCCGCGCCAGAGGGCTGCCGCCGCGAGGATCACGGCGATCGGGCCGAGGAAGACGTTGAGGACGAGCAGGCCCAGCAGGCCCAGGATGAAGGACGCGACGGCCATGCCGTCGGCGTCCCGGACGCCGGTGCGACGTGTGGCCGGTGCGGTGAGGTGCATGGTCGGTCAGCTCCTGTGGATCAGTCGATCAGCGGGTCGGCGAGTCGGTGAGCGGCGAGCCGGTGCGTCGGCGGGCGGCGTCCCGGATGCCGGTGGGTCGGTGGGTCAGTGCGCCGAGGTGCGCCGACGGCCGTGGCGCTCGCGGAGCGCGAAGACGCCGAGCCAGGCGGCGATCACCACGCCGGCGACGAGCGTGAAGGCGAACGGCGCGTGGGCGACGGTGCCCAGGACGACGCCGAACAGCAGCAGTGCGGCGACGAGGAACAGCATGGGACGAACCCCCTTCGAGGCGGCGTGGCGCCGCGTTCGTGACGTTTCGGTGAACAGTTGTGGTTACACTTGTTCACTGACTCCAGAGTCTAGCGCGCCTCCCGGCTTTCCAATTACGGAGAACAGTTGTTAACTGGATGACATGAGTCACACCCTCGGCATCCGGCAGGCACAGAAGCAGAAGACCCGGCAGTCGCTCCTGGACGCGGCCCTGCTGCTGCTCGAGGAGCAGAGCCTGAGCAGCCTGGGCCTGCGTGAGGTCACCCGGGCCGTCGGGGTGGCCCCGACGGCCTTCTACCGGCACTTCCGCTCCACGGCGGATCTCGGCGTGGCGCTGGTCGAGGAGGCGCTGGGCAGTCTGCACCCGATGATCCGCACCACCGTGACCACGGCCGACACCAGCGCCGAACGCATCACGCGCGCTGTGGAGTTGATAGCCGGTCATGTGACCGCGTACCCCGCTCACGTCCGTTTCATCGCGCGGGAGCGACACGGCGGGGTGCAGCCGGTGAGGGAGGCGATCCGGGAGCAACTGGGCCGGTTCGCCGAGGAGGTGAAGGCCGAGCTGGCCAAGGACTCCGAGGCCGAGGGCTGGAGCGACGACGACCTGCTGATGCTCTCGCATCTCTACGTCGACCAGATGCTCATCACTGCCTCGCTGTTCCTCGAGTCCCTGGAGGCCTCACCGGAGGAGCGCGAACGGGTCGCCAGGATGGCGACCCGTCAGATGCGGCTCATCAGCATCGGCCGTCATCACTGGCTGGACTGAGCGCCGGCGGCGACGCACAGGGGCGGCGCTCCCGTTCCCGGGTGCGCCGCCCTGATGTGCCGTGCCGACGGTCAGCTCTGCTGCCGAGCCCGCTGGGCCCGCCGGGTCCAGTGGATCCGCCGGATCTACTGGGGCTGCTGGGCCTGCGGGGCCTGACCGCCGCCCGGGCCGCCGCAGCCGCCGCCGGGACCGCCCTGACCCCCGCCGCCCGGGGCGCCGCTCGGCGCGCCGGAAGGGACGCCGGTCGGCATGCCGGTCGGGGCCCCCGTCGGCCGCCCCGACGCCGCGCCGGCCGGCGCACCCGACGGAGCCCCGCTCGGCGCCCCGCTCGGAGCCCCGCTCGGCATCGCGGAGGCGGCACCGGACGGCGCCCGACAGGACTGCTGCCCCGAAGTGCCGCTTTCGGAGGTGGAGGAGTCACCCGAGCCGCAGGCTGCCAGAGCGAGGGGCGAGAGCGCCAGCAGCGCCACCGCGGGGACGAGACGGACGGGTATCGGCGCACGCTTCATCGAGACAGCTCCAAGCGGTTGAGGGAACCTGAGGCGGGCACTCAACCAACGGCGCCTGGGGCTTTCTTGGGGCTCCACTGTCCGCCGCCTGTGAGGCGGGCAAAGCGCCCCCCAAGAGAAGCCCTCGACCTGGGAGTCGACCGACGGGGCCGCCCGCTTGCCGACGAGGCTCTGGTACAGCTCCGTGACACGGGCGGCCGCCTGGGGCGCCGCTCAGCCGAGCCTGGCCCTCGCCAGCTGCCGCGACTGGGCGACCAGCCGGTCCGCGCTGTCCCAGACCTCGGCGTCCTCCTCGAGGAAGCCGCCCGCGAGGTTGCGGGTGACGATGGAGACGCGCAGCGGTCCGGGAGCCGGACGGCAGCGGACGTGGACGGTCAGCTCCACCGTGGGGACCCAGCCGCGCAGACCGATCTCGAAGGCGGTCGGCGGCAGGGCGTCCACCGCCAGCAGCAGGGAGAGCGGGTCGGGGTCGCGGCCGTCCTTCAGGCCGAACCAGGCCCGCATCTCGCCCTTGCCGGACGGCTGCCCGAGCGCCCAGCCGAGGGTCGACGGGTCGAGCTTGAGCATCAGCCGCTCCGTGATGGCGGAGCTGCCGTCCACCGGGGCCGGTCCGTCCTCGGGGCCGAAGCACTGCTCGGGGGGCGGGATCGCCGGGGGCTTCGCCGTGGTGCGGACGTCGTCCGGGAGCGCGTCCAGGTCGCCGTAGGAGGCGAGGACGCGGATCCGCTCGACCTCGGCGCCGCTCTCGTCGTACTGGAAGAGCGAGGCCTGGCCGGTCGACAGGGTGCGGCCGGAGCGGACGACCTCCGTGCGGACGGTCGCGGGGCCGGGCTGCGACGCGGTGAGGTAGTGGGCCGAGATCGTGAACGGATCGCCGTGCGGCAGGGCGTCCGCGAGGGCCCGGCCGAGGACGGCGAGGAGATAGCCGCCGTTGACGGCGCTGATGATCGTCCAGCCGGCCGACAGGTCGATGTCGTAGACACCGGGCGCCCGTCGGGTGAGCGCGGTGTCCCGGTCGAACTCGCTGTCGCCGATCGAGGCCGTGACGGGGTCGACGGAGGCCCGCTCGGCCGCCGCGGTAGCTGCTTCTGGCATGCCTGAACGGTACAGTAAGTGATTACTAAGCGGTAGCTTTGTGTGGGGCGGAGGGTGAAGACAGGACATGAGACGGCAAATTTCTCGGTAAGTGTCCCGACTCGTCCGTAACCTTGCCGCCCCTATTCCCCTCTGCAAGGACATGAGCCTCACCGGGACTCCGTTCCTCTACACCCTGATCGCCGTGTCCGTGCTCGCCGTCGCGCTGCCGCTGCTGCTGTGGTCGCGGATGCGCGGACCGCGGCTGCTGCGCGTCGCGGCCCGGATGCTGATGCTGCTGTTCGCCCAGGGCACCGCCGTCGCCCTGGTCTTCGTCCTCGTCAACAACGCCAACAGCCTGTACGACACCTGGGGCGACCTGCTGGGCACCGGCACCCATGTGCAGCAGGCCGCCGACCTGGGCGCCGACGGCACCGGCGGCATCGCGCTCGACCGGCTGCCCAAGGTCAAGCAGCAGTTCGCGCGGGCGGACGGGACGGGGATGCACGCGGCCGGCGGGGTGCGCGTCACCCAGCTCGAGGGTCAGGTCTCGGGCGTGAACGCCGAGGTCTACGTCTGGCTGCCCCCGCAGTATCACGACCCCGCCTACGCGCACCGCTCCTTCCCCGTGGTGGAGCTGCTGCCCGGCTACCCGGGCTCCCCCAAGTCCTGGTTCGGGTCGCTGCACGTGCACGAGCAGCTGGAGCCGCTGATGCGCTCGGGCGAGATCGCGCCGTTCATCCTCGTCGCACCGCGCACCACGCTGCTGCCGGGTGTGGACACCGGCTGCGCCAACGTCCCGCACGTCGTCAACGCGGACAGCTGGCTCAGCATCGACGTGCCGAAGATGGTCAGGGACAACTTCCGGGCCCAGCCCGCGCCCAAGGGCTGGGCGGTCGCCGGGTACTCGGCGGGAGCCCACTGCGCGGCCAAGCTCGCCGTCGCGCACCCCGACCGCTTCCGGGCCGCGGTGAGCCTGTCCGGGTACAGCGACCCGATCGGCGAGCGCAAGTCCCTCGCGGCCAAAACTCCTTCGCTGCGCCGGGCCAACAACCCCTATGCGCTGCTGCGGAAGGCCGTGGTGCCGCCCGCCGTGGCCCTGTACCTCTCCGGTCAGCCGCAGGACGGCTACGAGGCGGCGCTGGCCCTGCGCAAGGAGGCGAAGGCGCCGACGACCGTGCACGTCGTGTACATCCCGAAGAGCGCGGGCGGCCACTCCATGGCGCTGTGGCGGCCGCAGGTCGTGCCGGCGTTCCGCTGGCTGACCCTGCAGATGCAGCAGACCCCCGTCGTCGGCGGCGGGAGCGGGACTACTCCTCGCGCACCGTCGAGCGACGATTCCAGGCACGAGGCGCTCGCCAGTGGAACCTCATCGCCAGAAGCCGCAGCACGAAGGCGGTGACGGCCGCCGTCCCGCTGGCCAGCGGGGTGAGCACGTCGTAGCGGATGCAGAGCGCGACCATGGCGGCGCCGACGATCGCCGGGACCGCGTACAGGTCCCGGTCCCAGCGCAGGAGCGAGGGCACCTCGTTGGCCAGCACGTCGCGCAGCACACCGCCGCCCACAGCGGTGGCGAGCCCCAGCGCGGCCGACGCGGTGAGGCCGAGCCCGTAGTCGTACGCTTTCGTCGTCCCGGTGACGCAGAACAGGCCGAGGCCGGCCGCGTCGAAGACGTTGACGCCGGTCTGGATCCGCTCCACCTGCGGATGCAGGAAGACGACGAGCAGCGCGGCGATCAGCGGCGTGAGGAAGTATCCGAGGTCGGTGAAGGCGGCCGGCGGCACCGCCCCGATGACCAGGTCCCGGAACAGCCCGCCGCCGAGCGCGGTGACCTCGGCGAGCGTGGCGATGCCGAACACGTCGAAGTTCTTGCGAACGGCGAGCAGCGCCCCCGAGATGGCGAACACGAAGATGCCGAACAGGTCGAGGGTGTGCTGGACGGAGGGACTGAAGATCTGCTGGAGCACCCTTACATTGTCACCCAACAGACAACCCCCGCCTTACATTGCAAGGCGGGGGCTGCGATCTGGCGGTGCTTACTTCTCCTTGGACGGCGTCTCACCGTCGGACGCCGGGGACGCCTCGGACGCCGGGGACGCCTCGGAGGACTCGGGCGCCGCGGAGGACTCGGGCGCCGCGGAGGACTCGGCCTCCTCCTGCCCCTTCGCCGTCTCGGGGGCCTCTTCGGCGGTCTCGGTCTCCGCCGCCTCGGCGGCCTCCGCCTCCGAGACCTCTGCCGCCTCCGAGACCTCTGCCGACTCGGGGGCCTCGGACGCCTCTGCCGTCTCGGTCGCCGGGTGGTCGGCGATCTCCGCCGCCACCGCCGCCGAGGTCGCCGCCGACTCGGCGAGCACCTCGTCGGCCACCAGCTCCGCGGCCTCCTTCGCGGCGGTCAGCAGGACGACGTCCTGCGGGGCCTGGTCCGCGAAGTTCTCCGGGTGGTGGCAGGCCACCTGCTGACCCGTCCGCAGCTCGACGAGCACGGGCTCCTGGGTCGCGCAGACCTGCGTCGCCTTCCAGCACCGGGTGTGGAAGCGGCAGCCGCTCGGCGGCGAGATCGGCGAGGGCACGTCGCCCTTGAGCAGGATGCGCTCGCTCTTGGCGCCCCGGCGCCGCGGGTCCGGGACCGGCACCGCCGACATGAGCGCCTTGGTGTACGGGTGCATCGGCGACTTGTACAGCGAGGTGCGGTCGGCGAGTTCGACGATCTTGCCGAGGTACATCACCGCGATGCGGTCCGAGACGTGGCGCACCACGGACAGGTCGTGCGCGATGATCACGTAGGTCAGGCCGAGCTCCTGCTGGAGGTCGTCCATCAGGTTGACGACCTGCGCCTGGATCGACACGTCCAGCGCGGAGACCGGCTCGTCCGCCACGACGAGCTTCGGCTTGAGGGCGAGCGCACGGGCGATGCCGATGCGCTGGCGCTGACCGCCGGAGAATTCGTGCGGGTAGCGGTTGTAGTGCTCGGGGCTCAGACCCACGAGCTCCAGCAGCCGCTGCACCTCCTTCTTCACGCCGCCCTCGGGCTCCACGCCCTGGAGACGGAAGGGCGCCGAGACGATCCCGCCGATGGTGTGCCGCGGGTTCAGGGAACCGTACGGGTCCTGGAAGATCATCTGGATGTCCCGCCGCAGCGGGCGCATCGCGGACGGCTTCAGCCGGGTGATGTCCTGGCCCTCGAAGTGGATCCGGCCGCCGGTCGGCTCCTCGAGCCGGGTGATGACCCGGCCCATGGTCGACTTTCCGCAGCCCGACTCGCCGACGACGCCCAGGGTCTCGCCCTTGCGCACCTCGAAGTCGATGCCGTCGACCGCCTTGACCGCGCCGACCTGACGCTGCAGGACGCCCTTGCGGATGGGGAAGTGCTTCTGCAGGCCCTGGACCCTGAGCAGCACCTCGCGGTCCTCGGGGGAGGAGGCCTGCGGCGGAACCGGGGCGGCCGCGTCCGTCTTCTTCGTCTCACTCACAGCTTCGGCGCAATCTCTTCGGTCCAGATCCGCGTACGGTCCTCCGACGAGAGGTGACAGGCGGACCAGTGCCCGCCGCCGACCTGCTGCAACTCGGGGCGCACGGTGCGGGTGACATCACCCTTGGGCACGTCCGCGTACGGGCAGCGGGGGTGGAAGGCGCAGCCCGAGGGGACGTTGATGAGGCTCGGCGGCTGACCCTTGACCGGGATGAGCCGCTCGGAGGTCTCACGGTCGATGCGCGGCATCGAGCCGAGCAGGCCCCAGGTGTAGGGGTGCTGCGGCTTCTCGAAGATCTCGTCGACCGGGCCGCGCTCCACGCACCGGCCGCCGTACATCACCAGGACGTCGTCGGCGATCTCGGCGACCACGCCGAGGTCGTGGGTGATGATGACGACCGCGGAGCCGAACTCCTTCTGCAGATCCCGGATGAGGTCCAGGATCTGCGCCTGGACGGTCACGTCCAGGGCGGTGGTCGGCTCGTCCGCGATGAGCAGCTCGGGGTTGTTGACCAGCGCCATGGCGATCATCGCGCGCTGGCGCATACCGCCGGAGAACTCGTGCGGGTAGCCGTCCACACGCTTCGCCGGCTCCGGGATGCCGACCCGGTCGAGCATCTCGATCGCCCGCGCGCGGGCGGCCTTCTTGGTGACGTCGTGGTGGACGCGGTACGCCTCCACGATCTGGTTGCCGATCGTGTAGTACGGGTGCATCGCGGACAGCGGGTCCTGGAAGATCATCGCCATCTCGCGGCCGCGCAGCCGGCGCACCTCGTCCGGGTCGGCGGAGACCAGCTCCTTGCCGTCGAGCCAGATCTCGCCGGACATCTGCACGTTCTTGCCGCGGGCGCCGAGCCGGTGCAGACCCATGATCGCCAGCGAGGTGACCGACTTCCCGGAGCCGGACTCGCCCACGATGCTGAGGGTCTTGCCCTTCTCCACCTGGAAGCTGAGCCCGTCGACGGACTTGACCAGGCCGTCGTCGGTCGGGAAGTGCACCTTGAGGTCGCGCACGTCGAGGAACGCGCCGGGCTTGTTCGAGGACGGGCCGGTCGGCTCGCCCACGGCGGCGCCGGTCTTGGACAGTTCGGTCACGAGAGCCTCACCCGCGGGTCGGCGGCCGCGTAGAGCAGGTCCACCAGAAGATTTGCGATGACGACGAAGAAGGCGGCGAGCAGCGTGACGCCGAGGATCGGCGGCAGGTCGTTGTCCGTGATGGCCTTCACCGCGTACTCGCCGACGCCGTGCAGCGAGAAGACGGACTCGGTGATCAGGGCGCCGCCGAGCAGCAGACCGACGTCCATGCCGAACACCGTGATGATCGGCGTCAGCGCGGCCCGCAGTCCGTGCCGGGCGACGACCTTGCGCTCGCGCAGGCCCTTGGCGCGGGCCGTGCGGATGAAGTCCTCGTTCATCGTCTCCAGCATGCCCGAGCGGGTGAGCCGCGCGTAGATGGCGGAGTAGAGCAGGGCGAGCGAACACCACGCCGGGAACAGCGTGTTGGCCCACTGCGCCGGGTTCTCGGTGAACGGCACGTAGGTGCGGCCGAAGATCGGGATCTGGTAGGTGAAGAGCAGGATCGCCAGGCTGCCCGTGAAGAACATGGGAAGCGACACGCCGGCGAGCGCGATGCCCATGAAGGTGCGGTCGAAGATCGAGCGCGGCTTCAGCGCGGAGATCACGCCGATGACCACACCGCCGATCAGCCACATCAGGGCGGCGCCGACGGCCAGCGAACCCGTCACCGGAAGGCGCGAGGTGAGCTGCGGCCAGACCGCCTCGTGGGTCTTGAAGGAGTACCCGAAGCACGGCGCGTCACAGTGCGCGGTGGTGGGCCCCAGGTCGTAGGTGGCACCGGTCACGACACCCTTGATGAAGTGCCAGTACTGGAGGTAGACCGGGTCGTCCAGACCGAGGTTGCGCTTGACCGCAGCGATGTCCGCCGCCGACGGGCTCTTCCCGATGTACTGCTGTGCCATCTGGTCGGCGGTCTGGCCGGCGAGGCGTGGCAGCAGGAAGAAGATGGCGAAGGTCACCGCGGTGACGACCAGCAGCAGGATCACTGCCGCGAACGTCCGACGGAGGATGTACGAGATCACGGGGATCGGCCTGGTGCCCGCGGGCCGGGAAGCCCGCGGGCACCAATGCCTTCACCTGCCTTCCGGGGCTACTTCTTGGTCGTGCCGATGTTGAGGTAGTCGTACTGACCGCTGAAGGCCGCCGTCGACACCAGGTTGGTGTAGTTCGCCGGGCGGTACAGCAGGACCTTGAAGTAGGTCAGCGGCACGAGGGCCGCGTCGTCCATGACCTTCTTGTCGATCTGCGTGTAGATGGCGTTGCGCTGGGTCGCGTCCTGCGTGCCGATCGCCTTGGCGAGGTTCGCGTTGACCTCGGGGTCGTTCAGCTCCGACAGGTTGGTGTTGCCGGACGCGCCGATGGCGGCGCCGTTCAGGATCTGCTGCAGGAAGCCGTAGCCGCCCGGCCAGTCGGCGCCCCACTGCATCATCATCAGGCCGACGTTGTTCTTCTTGTTGAACGCCGGGACGCCCGCGTAGTCGGTGAAGTACTTGCCCGACGGGAACTGCTTCAGGCTGGCGTTGATGCCGACCTTCTTCAGCGAGGCGATGATCGCGGTGGCCGCGTCGATCTCCGGCTGACGGTCGCTGCGCGCGGTGATGTTCGTGGTGATCGCCGTCTTGCCGCAGGCCTTCAGCTGCTCCTTGGCCTTGGCGACGTCGCCCTTGTTGCCGTCGGTCGCGTAGACGTCCGCCTTCGCGTAGCCCGGGATGTCCGGCGGGAGGACGGTGGTGGCGATGTCACCGCGGATCGGGCCGCCCTCGGCGGTCTGCACCGAGACCTTGTCGACGGCGTACTGCACGGCCTTGCGGCAGGCGACGTTGTCGAACGGCGCGACCTTGGTGTTGATCGCCAGGTAGACGAGACGGCCGCCGAAGGTGTTGTCCGTGTTGGCCTTCAGCGCGGCGTCGTTGATGACCTTCGCCTGCGTCGCGGCCTGAACGCCGGTGCCGCCGAGGTCGATCGCGTCGCCGGCCTGGACGTCCTGGTCGATCGTCTCGGCGTTGACCTTCAGCTTGACGACGATCTTGTCCGGGTACTGCTTGCGCAGCGGGTCGGTCTTCGGGTCCCAGTTCTCGTTGCGGACGAGGGTGACCTGCTTGCCCTCGTCGTAGCTCTCGAACTTGTACGAGCCCGAGGACACGATGTTCTTGACGTAGTCGATGCCCTTGTCCTTGGCCTCGGGCACCGGCGCGGTCTGCGGCGTCGCGACCAGGTAGTCGAACTCCTGGAACGCCGACTTCAGCTTGAAGACGATCGTGGAGTCGTCCGGCGTCTCGATGGACGCGAGACCCTTCTTGTCCTTGTACGGACCCTTGTACGCCTCGCCGCCCACAAGGAGCTGCTGGAAGTAGTTCGGGCCGAGGGACAGCACGTCACGCGCGAAGTTGGAGCGCTCGACGGCGTACTTGACGTCCTTGGACGTGATCGCCGTGCCGTCCTGGTACTTCAGGCCCGTCCGCAGCTTGTACGTCCAGGTCTTGCCGCCGTCGCTGGGCACGCCCGCGCTCGCCGCGAGGTCGGGGACCAGCTTGTTGCCCTCCTCGCCCGCGCCGGGCTGGAAGGTCATCAGCGGACGCGCGTAGACGCGGCTGAGGTTGTACATGTACGCGTAGTACGTGTTACCCGGGTCGAAGGAGTCCGGCACGTCGGAGTACTCGTACGTGACCGTCCCACCCTTCTGGGTGGAGGCGTTGACGACGCCCTTGGTGGCCGCGTCGGCCCCGGCGGACTTGCCGCCGTCCTTGTCCGTGTTGTCATCGGCCTTGCTGCAGCCGGCGAGCAACAGGCTCACACTGCCGATGGCCGCAATCGCGGCCAGCCCTGACCTTCGCATGATGGTCTGCTTCCCCTTTGTTGATGGAAATCTGTCGGACTCTCGCTGCGGCTGCACGTCAGCGGCTGCGCGGGTCGAGAGCGTCACGGAGACCGTCGCCGAGCAGGTTGAACGCCAGCACGGTCACGAAGATGGCGAGACCGGGCACGATCATGAACTGCGGATCGACCTGGTAGTAGGTGACCGCCTCCTTGAGCATGCCGCCCCACGACGCCTGCGGGGGCTGGATGCCGACGCCCAGGAAGCTCAGGCTGGCCTCGAAGAGGATGTTGGTCGGGATGAGCAGCGTCGAGTAGACGATGATCGGGCCGACCAGGTTGGGCAGCAGCTCCCGGAACAGGATGTACGGCCCCTTGGCGCCCATCCCCCGCGACGCGTCCACGAACTCGCGTTCCCGCAGGGCGAGCGTCTGGCCCCGGACGATGCGTCCGAGGTAGGGCCAGTTGAAGAAGCCGATGACGAAGATGAGGACGCTGATGTGGAGCGGCAGTCCCTCCATGCCGAACGCGCCGCCCTGCAGCGTGGCGGAGATGGCGATGGCGAAGAGCAGGAGGGGGAAGGCGAGGAACGTGTCCATCAGCCGACTGATGATCGAGTCGACCCGCCCGCCGTAGTAGCCGGCCACCACGCCGAGGACCGCGCCGATGGTGTTCGACAGGATCGTCGCCCCGAAGGCCACGACCAGCGACACCCAGGAGCCCTCCAGGATGCGGGTGGCGATGTCCCGCCCGAACTTCGGGTCCACGCCGAGCGGGTGCTCCCAGCTCATGCCGCCGAAGTCGCCGGTGGGGATCGACGTGTTGGGGTCGATGAGGTCCTGGTTGAAGGCGTTGGGGTCCAGACCGAACAGGGCCTGGATCGGACGGGAGAGAAGCGCGAGCACGATCAGCAGGATCACGATGACCCCGCCGGCCACGGCCACCTTGTCCTTCTTGAAACGGGACCAGGCGATCTGCCCCAGGGAACGGCCCTCGATCTGCCCCTTGTCGACACCCGCGAGCACAGCCTCAGGCTGTACCTCGGTTGCCGACCCGGTGGTCTCGATCGGTGCGGTCACGGTGACCCGACCCCTCTCGCCGGCGGTGACCGGCCTTTGTCCGCCGCTGTCGGCGGCTTGGTTCGCTTACTGCCTGCTACGCGGCCGGCGCCGGTGAGTGCGGCCCAACTGTCCAGTTGACCCCGGATTGCTGCCGATGGGCAGTCGCTCGCAGGATCGACGACCTCGCGTCTGAGAGGCGAGTCTTCAATGCATGCGCGATCACACGCCAGATCTCGCGGCGAAAGTATGCGTAACCGTGATGCCGACCTGCACATTCCGTTACCCGAACGCCACACCCCGACATCCGGAGAGGGCGGCGCGCCCGTCCCGTGTGCCCGGCGTCACATCACGGAAGAACCGGAACACTTCAGGACGTCGGCGCGAGGCGGCGCGCGGGGCCGGCGGCTGACGCGGCCACACGCCCCGCGTCGGCGCGGGTCTGACGGACGGTCAGCGGCCGGGCGTCCGTGACCGGGAGTGACCGTCGGCACCCCGGACGCCGCATACCGGACGCCGGGACTCCGCACACCCGGCGTCGGGTGTCGGGCGTCGCGCGGCAGGCGGCGGGAGTCGGGCGGCGGATCAGTACGGACGCGGGCCCGGGAAGCCGTAGCCGCCGCCCGGTCCCTGGGCCGGAGCCGGGGCGTGCGCCTCACGGTCGTAGAAGGGGCGGGCGTTGGCGCGCATCCACATCACGACGGGGTCGTAGTCGTCGGTCATCGCGACCGTGGAGACCGGCAGCCCGTCCGGCACCGCGCCGATGGACTGCTGCATCATCGCCCGCACGGCTTCCACGGCCGCCGGGGAGGAGTCGTACACGTCGAGCCCGATGGCCAGGTAGGGCGCGCCCAGCGCCGGCTGCACCCAGGCCCGGCGCAGCGTGCGCACCGCCTGGGCGCGGTGGGCGTTCTGCGCGAGCAGCGCGTAGAACTGCGGGATCTCGATGCCGGGCTCGGACAGCCGGAGCGGGCCGGCGGGCTGCCGCTCCAGGCCGGTGGCGATCCGGCGCAGATCCAGCCAGGGAATGCCGACGCCGCCGCCGGGGGCGTGCGGGTTCAGCCAGAGGCCGTAGTGGTCGGGGTAGAGGGTCCGGGCCACGTCCAGCCCGTCGACCACCTCGTACGAGCGGTTCCAGCCGCTCGCGCTGAGCTCCTGGGCGGACGTCACACAGGGCGCGTAGCCGTGCCCTTCGACCTCCATGTTTCCGTACTGGGCGTCCGGGGAGCCGGCCTGCCCGTGCCACAGCAGCATCCAGACCTGACCCGAGGAGGGGGTCGCGAGCGCGCGCAGGAGCGCCTCGTAGGCGTCGTAGCGCCCGGGCGTGACCTGGCGCAGCATGTGCTCGACCGAGCCGGTCGCGGCAGTGCCAGCGCTCACTTTTTATCGCCCCTTCGAGAAGTTGCCCCGCGTCGGAGTCCAGCTTAGGCGCTCCGCCTGGTCGAGCAGTTGAGAGCGCGGGCCAGGCGCCCCGTCGGGCGGCCCGCTCTCCGGTCCTGTGGCTAGTGGAGCCTCGAGTAGAAGGGGCGGACCCGCTCCCGCATCCAGTCGCCCACCGGGTCCTGGGCGACGTCGAGGAGCACCAGGTTGACCGGCCAGGGCGCCGCCGCCGTCGTCAGGGCCCTGCCGAGGGCCTCCAGGGGGAGTGCGCGCAGGTCGCCCTCCCACTGGGAGAGCTCGACGCCCACGAACATCACCGGGTCCGCCGTCTCGATCGCGGCCAGACAGCGGCGGGCGGTGCGCACCACGCCGACGGCCTCGAACTCCGCGGAGGCCGCGGCCAGGAAGTCCATCGGGTCGTCCTGCCAGTCCGGCTCGTAGAGGCGGACCCGGCCGCCGACGGCCGGACCGTCCAGCGGAGTGCGGCCGGCCCGGCACAGCTCGGCCACGGCGGCCGGCGGCAGCGGGACGCCGACCACGCCGTCGGGGTTGACGAGGATGCCCGCCTGCGGCGGCAGCCCCCGCGCGAACTCCACGGCCGGCGCGACGGTGAACGACATGTGCGAGCCGACGACCTGGCGGAACTGCTCCTCGGAGCTGAAGACCGGCACGTACACCTGGCCGTCGAGCTCCATCGTGGGCAGGTCGAGGGGGCCGCTGTGCGGGCCGCCGCCGCCGGGGAGCGGCACCCAGACGAAGCTGCGGCCGAGCACCTCCACGATCCGGCCGCCGGCTCCCGGCACGCCGAGGGAGGCGGAGAGCACCTCCTCCAGCTCGTTGCCGGGCCATCCGCCGTGCGAATGGGGGTGCGCCTGCGCCGGGAAGTCCGCGGGGAAGTCCGCCGGGGGGAAGTCCATCTGCCTACCGCCTGCTAAGAACCGCTCACTCTGCTGCTGTGACTGAAAGGCTAGCGGGTGTCGGCCGCGCCGCCTCTGCCCGTGGGACGACGAGCCCACGCCCGGGGGAGGACGCGCCTCAGCCCGTGAAGCCGATCCGCCGCAGGACGTCGGCGGCGGGCCGGTCGAGCAGGACCGCGGAGCCGCACCCCTCGGGCAGCCGGCCCTTCTCCACCGAGCTCAGCAGACGGGCGGCGGCGCGGCGGTGCCGCAGGAAGGCGTACCGCGAGACGCCTCGGCCGCGCTCGCGCTGACCTCGCAGGGCCGTGTCCGCGCCGACGTCGAGGACGAGCAGGTGCAGCGCGCCGCCGCGGCGGCGGGCCGCGCGCGCCAGCCAGTCGCGGACCCAGGCCTGGGCGCCGCAGTCGTGCACCACGACGCCCCCGCCGCCGCGCAGGGCCCGGCGCAGTCCGGCGTAGTGGGCGAGGCGGACCAGCGGCCGGTAGAGCGCGTAGGGCAGCACACGGGGCATCCGGGCGTCCCAGCGGTCGCGGGTGTCCTGGGAGTCGATGCGGACGCCGTCCACCGCACGCGTCATCAGGGTCGACTTGCCGCTGCCGGGCAGCCCTGTGACGACCACCAGATCGCGCGGGCCGAAGAGCAGGCCGTGCGGACTGCGGCCGGCCCGCTCGCGCAGGTCGCGGACGACCGGCGCGGACTGCCGGGAGCACGCCTCCCGTGTCCGGGCGCCGGGCTGCGCGGGCAGCGCGATCCCCGAGCCGGCCGCGAAGGCCGTGGTCCTCGCCGAGGTCGTCCTCTTCACCGTGATCGTCCTCCCCTGGGGCCGGGTATGACTCATCCCCATCGCACGTAAAGAGAAGGTAATGCGCGCCGCCTCGCGTTTTCGTGCGCGTAGCGACACAAGCCGGTTACAGATCCGGCCTGCCGCGACGGGGGCGGGCCGTGCGATGATGGCCGCGCCAACTGCATACCGGCCGTTTGAATCCGCGCGGGAGAGTCCTCAGCAGCAGTTCCGCTGGGGCGCCGAAGGAGCAAGTCCCTCCCTTGAATCTCTCAGGCCCCGTTACCGCGCGGGCGAGGCACATCTGAAAAGCGGGCCGCCGTCGCCGGCGGTCCCACCCACGGTGCAAGCCATGTCCCGCCCCCGCTCGCAGCGGTGGTCATGGCGAACCTCTCAGGTTCCGATGACAGATGGGGAGGAACGACCTCGCCGTCCCCCCGCCCGGCTCCGCCCGCGCGGGAGGGGCATACGTCGCCTTGGGAGACGAACGACCGATGAGCAGCACCGCACCCCGTCACACCGCGCTCGATGCCCTGCATCGCTCGCTCGGCGCGACGATGACCGACTTCGCCGGCTGGGACATGCCCCTGCGCTACGGCTCCGAACGCGACGAGCATCTCGCCGTGCGGACCCGAGCCGGGCTCTTCGACCTCTCGCACATGGGCGAGATCACGGTGACCGGCCCGCAGGCGGCCGAGTTCCTGAACTTCGCCCTGGTGGGCGACATCGGCGGCGTCAACTCCGGCCGGGCCCGCTACACGATGATCTGCCGGGCCGACGGCGGCATCCTCGACGACCTGATCGTGTACCGGCTGGCCGAGACCGAGTACATGGTCGTCGCCAACGCCTCCAACGCCCAGGTCGTGCTGGACGCCCTGGTGGAGCGGTCCGAGGGCTTCGACGTCGAGGTCCGCGACGACCGCGACGCCTACGCCCTGATCGCCGTCCAGGGGCCGCAGTCCCCCGGCATCCTCGCGGCCGTCACCGACGCCGACCTCGACGGCCTGAAGTACTACGCCGGCCTGCCGGGCGCCGTCGCCGGCGTCCCCGCGCTCATCGCGCGCACCGGTTACACCGGCGAGGACGGCTTCGAGCTGTTCGTGAAGCCGGAGCACGCCGTCGAGCTGTGGCAGGCGCTGACCAAGGCCGGCGAGGGCGTCGGGCTGGTCCCCTGCGGTCTGTCCTGCCGGGACACGCTGCGCCTGGAGGCGGGCATGCCGCTGTACGGGCACGAGCTGAGCCTCTCCCTCACCCCCTTCGACGCGGGCCTCGGGCGCGTGGTGAAGTTCGGGAAGGAGGGCGACTTCGTCGGGCGCGAGGCGCTCGCCGAGGCGGCCGCGCTGGCCGAGCGGCAGCCGCCGCGCGTCCTGGTCGGCCTGGTCGCCGAGGGCCGCCGCGTCCCGCGCGCCGGGTACGCGGTCGTGGCGAACGGCGAGGTGATCGGCGAGGTCACGTCCGGGGCGCCGTCCCCGACGCTGGGCAAGCCGATCGCGATGGCCTACGTCGACGCCGCGCACGCCACGCCGGGCGCTGCGGGCGTGGGCGTGGACATCCGGGGCAGCCACGAGCCGTACGAGGTCGTGGCGCTGCCCTTCTACAAGCGCCAGAAGTAGACACTGGGCCCCGGACGCGAGTGACACTGCGCACATTCGCGCTGCTCACCCGTGCCCTGGACCGTCCCCCTTCATCAGCACTCCCCCGCGTACAGGAGAATTCAGGCCATGAGCAACCCCCAGCAGCTGCGCTACAGCAAGGAGCACGAGTGGCTGTCGGTCGCCGAGGACGGCGTCTCGACGGTCGGCATCACGGAGCACGCGGCCAACGCGCTCGGCGACGTGGTCTTCGTCCAGCTCCCGGAGGCCGGCGCCACGGTGGCCGCGGGCGAGTCCTGCGGCGAGCTGGAGTCGACCAAGTCGGTCAGCGAGCTGTACGCCCCGGTCTCCGGTGAGATCACCGAGGTCAACCAGGACGTCGTCGACGACCCGGCGCTGGTGAACTCCGCCCCCTTCGAGGGCGGGTGGCTGTTCAAGGTACGCATCACGGGCGAGCCGGACGATCTGCTCTCCGCTGACGAGTACACCGCCTACACCGCCGGCTGAGGAGTCGTAGTCGCATGTCCGTCTTGAACACGTCCCTGCACGAGCTCGATCCCGAGATCGCGGCCGCGGTCGACGCCGAGCTGCACCGCCAGCAGTCCACGCTCGAGATGATCGCCTCGGAGAACTTCGCGCCGCTCGCGGTCATGGAGGCCCAGGGCTCGGTCCTCACCAACAAGTACGCCGAGGGCTACCCCGGCCGCCGCTACT